>CAWUOD010000663.1:0-2329 GCA_963923115.1 uncultured Singulisphaera sp. | reverse complement strand
TCGGCAGATGGAAAACTATTGGCGACGGGCGGCGGCGCACCAACCGAAGAGGGGGAAGTAAGGATCTTCGAGTCGACAACAGGGAAGGAAATATTAAAGATAAAAGCCCCCCATAGCGATACGGTTTTCGGTTTGGCTTTCAGTCCTGATGGCAAAATCCTTGCCACAGGAGGAGCCGACAAGTTTCTTCGCACTTGGGAAATCCCATCAGGCAAAATGCTTAAGGCTTTCGAGGGACACACCCACCATGTGATGGATGTTTCATGGAAGAGCGATGGAAAAACCTTGATTAGCGCTGGAGCCGACCAAGTGGTGAAAGTTTGGAGTTATGAAAATGGCGAACAAATCCGAACCATTCCGGGCCACACAAAACAGATTACGCGGGTAGTTTTCATTGGCAACAAACCAGAATTTCTAACCTGTTCGGGTGATCAAACCGTGCGAGCATGGAATGTCGATAATGGAAGCACAATCAGAAACTTTCCAGGAAGCACAGACTTTCTTTACGCCATTGCCACCAGTCCGGATGGGACCCTGGTTGCGACAGGTGGGGAGGAGGGAATCCTGAGGATCTATAACGGAACCAACGGAACGCTCATCAAAGGCATTTCTTTGAAATAGATTGGAAGGCAAAGAAATGTAATGCCTATGGTTAATATCGATTCTGTAAAAAATGCAGCCCACAGTTGGCTTGAAAAAATTACACTGTCCAGCGCCCAACCTTTCATGGTTCGGGCGTTTTTTTTTGGAATAATCTGATTTTTCCCTACGATTTGCCCACATTTTTTGCGGTTTTTCATTTCTCATTTTTACCAAGGCCTATGGTCCGTGTTTTGCATGGAAGGTTTATCCAAGGAGACCCCAAAGCAGCCAGGGAAGGCGGCGGGCTCCGGGGAACAACTTCATGCTTGCTCGGTTATATTGGGTTTTTTGCGGTTTTGCTTTAGCCCTTGGCTCGCTTGCCGCATCCTATCGCAGTCCCAACTTCGTAATCCAGGCCCCTACTCCGGAATTAGCCCAGCAAGCGGCTCAATTTGCGGAACACTATCGGCGCGAAAAAGCAATTCAATGGCTAGGCCGAGAAATGCCTCCTTGGCCTGAACCCATTCCAGTGCAGATTAAAGTAACCGGTGGAGGGTCTGGCGGTGCGACATCCTTTGCCTTCGATAACGGGGCAATCCTTAGCCAAGAAATGGAAGTGGAAGGAACAACTGATAGAATTTTGGCCAGCGTTCTTCCACACGAAATCACCCACACCGTATTGGCACACTATTTTCGACAACCAGTGCCCCGATGGGCAGATGAAGGCGCCTCCGTTCTTTCGGAGGACGAACCGGAAAGGCGTATGCATGACCGAATGGCCCGGGACATATTGCTAAATCCGCAAAGGCGGATGTCTCTTCGTCGGTTGTTTACCCTCACAAAATATCCAACGGATGTAATGGTTCTTTATGCATTGGGTTATTCGGTAACTGATTTTCTGGTTAAACGGGCAGGAAGGCAACAATTTCTTGCTTTTTTGGCAATGGGAATGAGAGGAGATTGGGACGGGGCTGGAAGGGCTTATTATGGATTTGATCGGATTGAGACACTAGAGGCGGCTTGGCTTGACACCTTAAGACTTAATGGACCACTTCCAGCGGAATTGACCCGCAACAATCAGGCTGGGTTGCCCCAAGGAACCTTCGTTTCATCCTCAAGCAATGCTTCGACGGGTCAGCCCATCACAATGGGAGCGCCCTTGGTTATGGATTCGCGGGCTCCCATGGCAACCGGATGGAACCGTGAGGTTGGCGCACAATTGAATCAAAATGCGCAGATTCAAAATCCGAACAGCTATCCCCCCCCTGTTTATGGACAAAACCCCATATCAATGGGTGTTGGACAACCGGGTTACAATTCACCCTATCCAGGATTCGCAATTCAATCTTATCCAATCCAGGGATACACAAACGGAATGGGAATGGCGGGTTCGCCAATTAGCGATTACCCCCACCCCCCTGTCCGACTCACCCCAACGGCGGCTCACCCAAGTTCCATGGCTAATCAGGACTGGGTGGGAGGTTCGCTTCCACCACCTCCGCCCGGAGCAGTCGCAGTCAATGCGACCCAACCAAAAATTCGCCCCATTCCCGCAATTCAACTTGGGGCACCGACCCCAATTCCATAGGGGATTTATTTTCATCCTCTTTTTGATTAACGATTAACGCGATTGAGAACAAACACAAGGTTTGCGGTCAATAATGCATTCCCTATGGTTCAATGCAGCCTTGAAATGATCATCCTCCTGATCAAGTCTTTCCAAACCAATATCAATCCAACGAATTGC
>CAWUOD010000662.1:0-2330 GCA_963923115.1 uncultured Singulisphaera sp. | reverse complement strand
GCGGAGACAAACGGGGCAGGCAATCCGCGGCGATTTTGGTTGTCAAACCCAATGGAGGTCCAAACGGTTTTGGGGACCGTTGGGTCGACCTTCGTGTTGATGATCACCCCGAACCCGTCAAAGAACTTTTAAGGCTACTAGAATTGAGTGGAAAAATATCCAAATAAAAACTGGTTAAATTGGGTCGCAAGGTTGCCAGGGGTAAACACATCTCTTCCTGGCAACCAGCCTATGCATTACTATTACTTGAATAAAATCTAGGCTTTTGGAACGATGGCTTTCATTTTTTCAAAGCCGGTTTTGGCAACCAAAGCGGGATCCTGTTTGTAATAATTGGGGTTGAAAAGTTCCAGGGAGAGATACCCCCGGAATCCGGCGTGAATCATCCGCCCAAGAATTTGGCCAAGGGGCGCGACTCCATCTCCGGGATAGACACGATCCGCATCGCCAATTTTTTCCCGGGGGGGATTTGCTGGGAAATCGTTCATGTGGAAAACCTGAAGGGCCTGGCCGCTAAGTAACTGAATGGTTTCCAGGGATGACCCGCCTTTGTGGATATGGTAAATATCCGCAAGGATGCAAGCAGAAGCATCTCCTGTGTTAAGGGCCACTTGGGCCACTTCGTGAGTCCGACTCAGGTTTTTGGAAAAACCCCACAATTCCAGTTGGGGAACAATACCGGTATCTCTTCCAAGCTTCAAAAGGGCCGCGTATCGCTCGGTAACCGCGTCCAAATCAAGAACTGGTGACTGGGTTGCACCCGCAGGCGGGGCGGCAATCCGGGTGCCGCCAATATCCCGGAGCAATTCCATATCCCTTTTGGCCTGCTCCAGACCTTTCTTTCGCCTTGCGGAATCATCAACGATCCACTCTGCAAATCCGATGGCGCTTGGAACTTCAAGGCCGGCGTCGCCAATTTGTTTCGCGAGGTCTTTTATCGACTTGCCAGAGTTTTTATGGGTTTCAAGTTCACCAATCCAGGGTTCAATCGCCTGGTAACCTGCCTTTGAAACAATGTCAACCAGTTCGGATATCGGCCTTTTCTGCCCGCGCACTGTCGCGGTGTTAAAGCAAAAGCGAACCTTGGTTTTTGGATCGGAGGATTGCGTGGAAAACCGGGTGGTTGCATTACCTATTGAGGGAACCAGGGGCAGAAGGCCCGCGACTCCGGCCTGGGACAACCACTGGCGGCGGGATTTCGATTTTGCGTTCGATCTGTTCATTATCAATTTCCTGCTGGGGTTGTTCTTCTTTTCCAATGTAGCGGGTGCCTTCAAGTAGGGGAGGTTTACCACGCTTGTTTTCAACAATTGCCGTTTGAATCCGATCCACAGGCCCAAGTGTGCTTACCGGTTCGGGCTTGGGAAGACCGACCAACCTTGGAGGCGGGGGCCCCTCATCCAGTCCCGGAGACCAAAGGAGCGGTGCCTCATAAAGATCACCCACTTTGAATGACCGATCATAAAACAGGTCCCGTGGGTAGACACAATTGGGTTTCGCACCCCTACCTTCAAATACGCCACACTCGATTAATGCAGCGGTGGTTAGCTCGGAACAGAACCAGTTTGTTTTTTCCGTGCCATGGCTGGCAAAAAGAAATTGCCCCAATCCGGCCCTGACATTAAGTGGAGTCCCCTCAAACGCAAGGCGAATCATGGCAAATGGCTTGCCCTGTTGGGAATGGGCAAATTCTGTGAGCTTTCTGGATTCCTCATTCGCCATTGGTTTTCTTAAACGACGAACCCAAATCGACCCATGATAGGTCGACATTCGTTCCTTGAGGTCCAAAAGGAAAACCCAAGACTCCGAATGGGGCCTGGCCTCGAGAGTGGCCAATTTCCCCGTTTCATCCTTGACCACAAGGCCAACATGGTATGGCCGCCCGGTTCCTGCCAACCAAAAAATCACGCGACGGGCCCACTTTTCATCCGTGAAAAAAAGAATGTCCCCCTCAATGGGTTTGTATTCCATCGGATCCATTCGGTGATAAGCCGCGGATTCGGAGGGAACCCATAGGTGCCCAATGTTTTCGACAGATTGCGGTTGTCCGGCAAGCAAACCGACAAGGATCAGGCACAGCCCGGTCATTCCCAGTTAGTCCTCCTGACACCTAAAAATTGGGGAAAACGAATTAACGAAATCCCTGACCACAGGCTTCCTGCCAATGGGCTTGACCTTCTATTGATCGGCGGTTTGAGGTCCAGGCTTTGAAAAACCCAATGGGGCCAGGCAAATAGCTTTTAATCCAGGCGGATTTTCCTCAACAATTGCCTGGTAAAAAGCAAATTGGGCTCCAGGCAGAAAAAAGTATTGGCAAACCGATATCAATT
>CAWUOD010000661.1:0-2331 GCA_963923115.1 uncultured Singulisphaera sp. | reverse complement strand
ATGCGGGCCTTGGGGCGCTGGTTGGAACTGTTGATGATTCTGCTGTTTCCCGGGTCTTGGTGAATCAGGTGATACCCAGTGATGCGATGAGACGCGGAATTCAGCCAGAGGACCAAATCATCAGTTTCGGCGGAAGACCCATTTCAACGGTTAACCAATTCAAAAATATTTTGGGAACCATCCCGGCCGGCTGGAAGGTTCCTGTGGGGATTCGCCGAATAACGGAAACGGGTGAAACCAAAAGGATTGACCTTTTGGTTCGTTTGGCTTCAGGAGAAAAACAGGAATCTCCTATCAAGGCTGAGCAGCCATCAGGACGCCCTGGCCCACCCAAACCTCCCCAAAAACCCCTTCCGGATGTTGTTAAAAGTTTTTATGAATCCAGGGAAGGTTTCGCAAATTATCACTTCAACAAGCTCTCAAGGGACAAAGCACTATCCAAACTCAATAGCCAACTCAAGCTATTGGATCAAAAAGGAATATGGGTCATCAAGGGAACAGGGACTTTGCAGGACAAGAAAACCCCAAGTGTTTGGGAAATGTCCATTTTCCCATCTACAGAAAAAAACGGGGATAAACCGGCAACATTGGACCGTGTGAAGATTGGCCTCGACGGAATTGATTTCAATCTGGAACCTTTAAAGGCAGATTTGGAAACCCGTTCCCTCAAGGACCCACCAGGAAGCGGTGGCCTTTTGGTGGCAGCATTCCAATTAAAGCAATTATTGGGTCATGGCAAGGCTGGTTTTCCAGGTGAGGGAATCACCCACGGGGGTATCGAACCCTATTGGGCACCTGGAAATCCAGGCGAAGGGATTTCCCAAAGGAAATCCATAATGGCCGAGGTATTGAGATCATCCCTTGGAGGAATTCAGGGACGATGGTACCTTGATCCGGAGTCGGGAAACCTCCTGGCGGTGGAAATAACAGCGGATCCGGCCGAGGACCCTTGCGAAATACATTTCTCTAACCCTCTACCGGACACAGCGGGTCGACTCCTTCCCAGGGACTGGACCATAATCCAGGGTGATAAAACCTTTGCAAGGCTAAAAGTTGCCGATTGGAAGGTGAATCCATGATCAGAAATAGTGTTGCATTATTTCTGCTATTTTTGGGATCAGCAACTGTTTTCGGACAGGAATCGCTTTCCCAGGTTTTCAATAAAACCTATCCCAAGCTTGTCAAACTTTATGGTGCTGGTGGAATTCGTGGACTTGCAGGCTACGGAACAGGGGTTGTTATTTCACCTGATGGATTGGTTCTTACGGTCAATAACCACCTGATTGAAGGTGGGGATTTGGTGGCTCACCTTTATGATGGAACCAGGGTGCCGGTGAAAGTCATCGCCAGGGAACCGGAGCTTGATACCGCATTATTGAAACTGGGCGGCCCGAAACAGGTTTTTGATGATCTCCCGTTTTTTGATTTGGAGGAAGCGGCCAAGAGGAACCTGGCGGTTCCGGGCGCCCCGGTTCTCGCATTTTCAAATGCGTTCCAAATTGCAACTCGTGACGAACCCGTTTCAATCATGCAAGGTAATATTGCAAGTTACGGAAGGCTTTTTGGAAAAATTGGAATCTTTGATATTCCTTTTTCAGGGAATGTTTATGTTGTGGACGCAATCACCAACAATCCCGGATCCGCGGGTGGCGCCTTGACAGATCGGAATGGACAACTCCTTGGGTTCGTGGGCCGCGAAGTCCGCAATGAATTGACAAACACATGGGTAAATTATGCGATTCCCGTTCAATCCCAGGTAGATGTGAGGGGCCCCAACGGTTCAACCAAAACCAGTATTCTGGAATTGTTTCGCAAAAAAGAAGGCTATCGACCTGTCCCCAAAGCCGATAAGCCAGCCCAGATTGAACCCTATTCCGGTTTGATATTGGTCTCAAACCTCATCGATAGGACTCCCCCGTTCGTCGAGGAGGTTGTTCCAGGATCACCTGCTGGCATTGCCGGAATTCGGGCCGATGATTTGATTGTTTATGTGGACGGTATTCCGGTTCCATCCATAAACTCCTACCGCGAATTGATGGTTCGTTACAAACCCGGCGACAAAATCCGATTTGATGTTCGAAGACGGGATCAACTCATCGGAATGGAAGTTGTTCCAATCAAAACAACAGAAGTCCCCAACCAGGGGCCAGGCAAAATCCAAATAATTCCGGGAGTTCGCCCTTGATCCGTGTTTTGGCAACTTTGTTTTCCACAATCTTTGTGGCTATCCTTCCAGCTCAAAATGCGCGACAGGATGCCGTTCAAAATGCCGCCAAAATTGCCTCGCCCTTCGTGGTTACCATTGAAACATCAGGTGGCAGCGAAGTGGTA
>CAWUOD010000660.1:0-2334 GCA_963923115.1 uncultured Singulisphaera sp. | reverse complement strand
ATGATCAGGCAAAATCCCCGAAACGCCCCGGCGTTCCACATCCGTGGAATCGCTTGCGATGAGAAAAAAGATCTCAGGGGGTCGATCGCGGCATTCTCCGCAGCGATCCAACTCGAGCCTTCCAAAGCCGGGCTTTATTACAACCGGGGCCTTGTTTGGCTTGAGCTCGATGAGCCCGAAAAAGCGCTGACAGACTATGCCAAGGCGGTCAAAATCGACGAAAAAATGGTACAAGCCTATGCCTTCGCCGGTCTGGAACGGATTGAAAAGGGTGACCTGAAAAAGACCCTGAAAATTTGCTCCAAAAAGATCGAAAAAGATCCCCGCATCCCGGAAAACTATGCAATCCGTGGCATCGCATTCTGGCAGCGAGGCGACATGGAAAAGGCACTCCGGGATATCTCCAAAGCCGTCCGCATGGATCCCGAAAACGCCGATATCCAGTGCGCTCTGGGGATCCTCTGGTCGGACCTTGGCAAGCACGATGAAGCGATCCACTTCCTGACCGAAGCCGCCCGTCTCGCACCCAAAGACCCCTACCCCCTTGTTCACCGTGCCGAGGAATACCGGGTGAAAGGGAACGAAGCGAGCGCCGAGGAGGACTACCGCCGCGCGACCAGAATCGACCCCACCCTTGTGAGCAAGTAACCCTCCTGAAACCGTTGGGGTTCCCAATGGGGCTTAACTTTTTCCCGATTGGCTATTTCGCAACCCAAATCGTCCCGGAAGAGGTGACAAATTATTTCCGGATGAGGCAGGACGGGCAAACCAACCCATCCGGGTCTTTTTTTGATGACAAGGCGTTTATGAAAAAAACGCCCCCCTCGGATCACTACCTTTCCGAAAGATCAATCGACAAACCAGGCGAGACACTTTCCAAAGCCATCCTCAAAAACGCCAATCGCGCCTCCAGCCTGGCAATCGTGTGGGTTTCGGTTCCGGCTCCCCAAAAAACGGGATGACCTTGCACTTCCATCCGCCATGCCCCCGGGACTCCATCGATTGTGGTGGGTCTAAGCGGAGGTGTTTGGCGACTTAGCCACCCGGCAAGCGCCGCGGCCCCTTCTACCTGTCGGTCTCCCCAAAGTTGACCGGGAGGTCCCTTGGGCGCGCTGACCCGACCTCGAAGCCTCGCCAAACCCGGAAATTCTCCGACAGGCAAAAGCACACCTGCCTCGTCCACAAGCCTTGTGTTTCCACCCGGGCTCTGGCCCGGATCGACATCCACCTGAAGCACAGGCGCGCGAAACTGAATCCGGGCGGTCAGCGCGTTTCCCTGAAAGTCGATTCCCTCTACAGATCGGACCCAGGGGTGTTTGCCCAAACCGGCCCTTAGGTGAAAAAGCTCGTCCTCGTGAGTTGGGTCAATAGTAGAGGGAAGCTCTCCCATATACCGAACTTCTTCGAGAAACCTCCCACGGTCCAACCAGGCTGGCATGGAAATCTGAATCTTTCCAAGGGGCATCGCGGTGGGAGGGTAGCCCGGATTCTGATTTCCAAGCCAGACAAAAAACAACAAAAGGCCCAATCCCAACACGGCGGGAATCGGGACAATCCAACCGGGCCACCTTCCCTGGGATTCAAAAAAGGAATCGCCGGGCGCGGCCCCGACAGAGGCTTCGTCCGGGGATTGTTTCGAGGTGTTTTTTTTTCGCCTTGATCGGGGCTTGGGAATTCCCGCTGTTTCCGAATCAGGACTTTTGGCCCCTTTGGAGACAGATTTTGAGCCTGATTTGGCGCCTTTGTCAACCCTTGCGTCGGCGCCTGTGCTGGAGCTCTCGCCTGGATTTATGCTCGTGATTGGGACGGGAGATTCCCTCCGGGGGGAGCCTCCCGCCTCATCACCAGACGGTGATTTCCCGGTCGAGCGAGACATGGAATCTTTCCTGGACTCTTTCCCGGACCAGGTCCGAGAGACGAAGCAGATCCTCTGTGGTCACCCCGGGGGTGAAGAGGAAGTAATTGCCGTTTTTGTCGCTGACCTCCGCGCCACCCACTTTGGTGCGTCCGAGGCCCGCCTTGGAAATGAGGTCGGCGGCATCAAGACCCCGGGGATCACGAAAGATCCGGCCAACGGACTGGTGGACCGGGGGTTGGTGGGCCATGCGACGAATCAGGGATCGGCGCAAACGGCGCACAAGCTGGATTTCGGCGGCAGGTTCCAGTTCCAGCTCCACGGAAAGGATGACCGGCTCGTCGATGTTGCTGGCGTGCTCCTCGAAACGGAGCTCCTCGCGGTCACGGTGGACGATGGTGCCGTCCTGCTCCATGACTTCGACACCACGCACCAGTTGGCCGATAGCGTTCCTTTCATCGCCTGCGTTGGTGATAAGC
>CAWUOD010000659.1:0-2336 GCA_963923115.1 uncultured Singulisphaera sp. | reverse complement strand
GTCGGACTTTGGGCTTGGCCTGTCCCGGTTGATGCGGATGGTGACGGGGATCTTGATCTTATTGTTTCATGTCCTGATAAGCCTTTTAATGGTATCTGGTTTTTTGAAAATAACTCGGGTGATACGGCCGGAAATCCATTTCCCGTATTTAAGGCCCCCAAGAAAATTGGGCCTGGTGCTCACTATGTAACACCCTCATATGTCAATGGCCTGTTGAGGGTGTTGACTCCTTCGGCGGAGTACCCTGAATTTGTGAAGACTGGTTTGCGTAACAAAGTCCCAATTCCCCTTCCTGCACATTCCCACCAACTCATCAATCCCAAAATTGACAGGGGCCCCAAAATACGCCATAACCAATGGAAATTTGTCGATTATGATGGGGATGGTTTGCAGGATTTAATAATCGGAATCGAGGATTGGAGCGATTATGGTTGGGATGATGCCTGGGACAAAAATGGAAATTGGACGAAAGGCCCGCTTCATGGTTTTATTTACCTTCATCGAAACAAGGGGACCAATGAGGTTCCCATTTATGAAAAAGCTATAAAGGTTCATGCAGGCGGGGTTCCTGTTGACACATTTGGATGCCCCTCTCCAAACTTTGTTGATTTTGATAATGATGGCGATCTTGATTTGATATGTGGAGAATTTCTGGACGGATTTACCTACTTTGAAAATATTGGTTCGCGAAAAAATCCCAAATATTCTTCTGGAATAAAACTAAGGGATGACAAGGGTAATTATCTTTTAATGGATCTGGAAATGATTGTTCCAGTGGCGTTTGATTGGAACAAGGATGGGTTTGTTGATCTGGTTGTCGGTGATGAGGACGGTCGCGTTGCACTAGTCCTCCATACCGGAAAATTTCATTCAGACAGGTCCCCTATATTTCACACTCCCCGTTATTTTCAACAGGAAGCGAGCTTTGTTAAATGCGGGGCTTTGGCCACCCCCGTGGGCTTTGACTGGGATTGTGATGGAGATACAGACATTCTTTGTGGGAATACCGCTGGTTACATTGATTTCATTGAAAATTTGAGTGGTCCGGGTGTGGAAAAACCAAGATTCGCAGCCCCGGTTCACCTCCATGCGAATGGACGAGCAATCCGAATTGTTGCTGGTAAAAACGGTAGTATCCAAGGCCCAGCTGAAGCCAAATGGGGATATACAACTTTTAGCGTTGCCGATTGGAACCACGATGGCCTCCCTGATCTGATAGTCAATTCAATATGGGGGAAAGTTGTTTGGTTTCCCAATAAGGGAACCCGGTTACGGCCCCAACTTGGAGCCATGGAGGCATTGGATGTTCAATGGGAGGGCAGGCCACCCGAGTTGGCTTGGGGATGGATCAAGCCAAATGGCAAGGAACTGGTAACCCAGTGGCGTACCACGCCTTTCGTGACCGACCTCAATGGCGATGGATTAAACGATCTGATTGTACTTGATACCAACGGAATATTGTCTTTTTTTGAAAGATCAAAAATTGATGGAAATCTTGTTGTTTTACCCCCTAAGCGGATATTTTGTGATTTAAATAGCAATCCTTTGCGGCTCGCCACCGGACTGGCAGGAAAAAGTGGCCGGCGAAAACTGTGTCTTGTTGATTGGGACGGGGACGGGAGATTGGATATACTCCTTAATGGTGAAAACGCAAATTTCTTCAAAAATATTGGTTCAATGGAAGGCAAAATTCTCTTTCAGGATTTGGGAAAACTCTCAAATAAGAATGTTGCCAGTCATGATGTCAGCCCAACAGTTGTGGATTGGAATGGGGATGGGGTTCCCGACCTTCTTGCAGGGGCTGAGGATGGTCACCTCTATTATTTGAAAAATTCCCGAAGCCAAAAGTAGCCTGTTTTTTGTCCCAGGATTTTAATGGTTCGTTCAAAAATTCCGCAAATTAACGCCTTTAGAGTAAGACTATTGGAGTTCATTGATGTCCCCGGGATCCCCTCCGGGAATGCAAATGGTAAGCAAGACAAGGTCCGGACGGATTTGTGTTTTATTCCCCGCGAAGGATAAACTTTCGCGCCAGGGTGTAACTTAATTTGGTTAATATTCAATGTTATTTACCATTTTAAAAACAAATGATAAAAAACTTTATTTAATATGTGGTGTATTTATTTGAATTTGACATTATAGGCATCGCTTGAAGTGTTGTCTTTTGTTTTTTGCAATGCATCGGATTTCGCCGCAGCTTTCTACCAGGGGTGCAATCTCGGCAGGGGTGCGTTATTAATTTTTTTTCGATAGCCTTTATGTTTTGGTAATAAAACAATATATTGATCATCAAAGTGTGTAATATGCCCAGCATTCAATTCAGGACGGTATTTTAG
>CAWUOD010000658.1:0-2337 GCA_963923115.1 uncultured Singulisphaera sp. | reverse complement strand
GTCATGTTTACTTTTAATTTTTCGACTTTACTGGGTTCTTTTGTTCCGGGTTTTCCTGGGGTTATTCTGAAAAGTCCTTTGTTATCCTGATCACTTGCAATGATTCGTCCTTTGTCATCCGTACATATGCAGACCCAAGATCCGTGGGTGTCCTTGGGCACTGAAAAAAGGCGTTCGATCTGAAAGCCTGGAGGTAATTGGAAATTTTGGTTGCCTCCGGCAAGGGAACCATTCGCAAATACATCCCCCCATGGGCCATCACCCATCTTTCCCAACACTTTGGGTTTTTCCACACCCTTTTGGCTTCCCCTTTCCGATACCATCCAGGAGGAATCTGTAACCAAAAAAGATTTTTTTTCGCTGTCGATGTCGTGAACCAATTTCAGAGCAAAACCCGCGGTACTTCCCTCATTTGACACCTCTGCCCGAATAACATTCTTGCCGGGCTTGAGAAAAGAGGTGATGTCCTTGGTGATGGGTTGCTCCCAGTCTGTGCTTTCGCCCACCGGTTTGTTATTGATAAATAGTTTAACTTGATTGTCGCATGTAAATTTGCAGAAAGTCTTTCTGACGATTTCTGTATTGAATTCTTTTGTTAATGTATATTGTTTTGTCGGATCTTCGCCCCAGATCCAATTGGATTTGGGGCCATTGGAAAAATCCACAGTGGATTGCCTGTTTTGCTCGGACGATGTAGGCCCTGACTGTTGTCCAGATTCAAGTACCTCTGGAACTTGGCTTATTTCCTGTTGTGCCGGGGCGTCATGTGCCAGTCCCAAACCGATCCAAAGGGCGAATACCCAGAAAATGTTGTAATGGGGAATGGATGTTTTTCTGAACCAGACAATGCTTTTGATCATGATTGCGCCATTTAGGTTGGTGCAAAATGGGAGGGTTGGTAGTTGGGAAAATGCAGAATCATGGATTCGCCGCATCCCCCAATCTCTGGATTGGTATACCGATCCTATGGTTGTCAGCAAACTTTTGCCCTTTGACTGCTAAGATATTGTGAGAAGTGACGCAACCTTTCACCGACTCATGGGAGTTTTGGTCCCAAGTTTTGTTGTGGGTTGGGTAGTTTGGAAATGTCCGTTTGGAAAGTGCAGGCAATTGTGTCGGAAATCCATGAAACTCATGAAACTGTAAGGCTGGAGAAACTCCAGGCTATTGAAGCCCTCGGGGTTGATCCATGGGGAGGTAGGTTGGACGGACATCAAGCCATAGGGTTGGTTCGTCAAATAACACCCAACCCAGAGGCACCTCCGGTAGTTCGAATTGCTGGTCGTATTGTGCTTCGCCGGGTCATGGGAAATGTTCATTTCTTGGATGTCCAGGACAGCTCGGGCCGGATCCAGGTCATGCTTGGAAAAAAGCAGATTGGCGAAACGGGCTGGAAGCTTGCGGGTTTGCTGGATTTAGGGGACTTGGTAGGCATTGACGGTACTTTTGGCCTTACCAAAACAGGGGAATTGACAGTATTTGTCCAAAGCCTCCATATTCTTGCAAAGTCCCTTTTGCCCCATCCCGACAAGCATTCGGGAATGACCGACATAGAGTTTCGGCTTAGGCACAGATACCTGGATTTGACTTACAACCCTGGAGTTCGTGAACGAATTGAAAAGCGAATTCAAATGGTTCGGGCCATTCGCAAATTTTTGGATGCACGCGGTTTTATGGAGGTTGAATCACCCACCCTGCATG
The DNA here is from genome assembly GCA_963923115.1 of uncultured Singulisphaera sp. Classification (GTDB taxonomy): domain Bacteria; phylum Planctomycetota; class Planctomycetia; order Gemmatales; family Gemmataceae; genus SYLG01. The sequence goes on along the minus strand of CAWUOD010000658.1, from coordinate 636 downwards.
CGATTGCGGGGGGGGCGGCTGCGCGCCCATTCATTACGCATCACAATACTCTTGATATCGAGCTTTATCTTAGAATAGCCCTTGAGCTTCACTTAAAGCGTTTATTGGTTGGGGGAATGGAGCGCGTCTACGAAATTGGTCGCGTTTTCCGAAATGAGGGTATTAGCCCAAAGCATAATCCTGAATTCACAATGATGGAGCTTTACCAAGCTTATGGGGATTATTTGGGAATGATGGATTTGACAGAGGGGATGGTGGTTGCTTGTGTTGAGGAACTCCACGGGGGGCAGCTGAAAATTCCATTTGGGGAGCACATAATCGATTTTACCCCGCCTTGGAAGCGAGAGAGTTATGGTGATCTTCTTGAAAAACATACAGGGGCCAGGATCGGCGATGCCGATTCCATAAAGGCCTCGGCGGAAAAATTTGGAATCTCCGTTGAGGGCAAAGATTTGGATGTGATTGTCCAAATTCTGTTTGAAGAAAAGGTTGAAAAAACTCTAGTTGGGCCTGTGTTCGTTTATGATTATCCCGCATCTCTTTGCCCTCTAACCAAGCGAAAGAGGGACTGCCCCCATATTGCGGAAAGGTTCGAGCTTTATGTTCGGGGAATGGAACTTGCAAACGCATACACCG
>CAWUOD010000657.1:0-2341 GCA_963923115.1 uncultured Singulisphaera sp. | reverse complement strand
CCGACCATTCTCCTCGCTTCCCGGACATAGATCTGGTGGGACCAGTTTCCGGTTTCCACGAATTCATCCTTGGCCAGACCCCAGGGCGCCATCATCTTTTTCATTTCCCCAGGGGAACGGGGATGATATTTGAGAGTCCACATGAGTCCCTTCTGCCACGAGAGGTGTTCCCTGATAATCTCCTTTCGCCTTTCATGGGATGCCTCGGGATACTCATTGGAAAACCCGATGAAATCGGTGCTGACCGCCCCGTTGTTGTTGGTGTCCGTTTTGCCATTGGGAATGAAAAGGGGATGAATGGGAAAGCGCAGGTCGCCCGCTTCGAGGTTTCTCAGCAATAGCTCATACTTCGCCTCGTCATAGTTTTCTGGCCTGGCGAAGTCAACCTTGTTGGAGTCGATTCGGGTCATGCACATGCGGAAGCAGTACGCCTGGACCCTGTGATCCTTTTCGCCTTGTTTGGGAAATGGTCCTTTTTCGACGCCAAAAAGAAGACCACTGGAGGAATCCCCCGGTTTGACAAAGCCGTCCACTTTTTTCACAAAACGGTGGTTGTGGACATTTTTTGATAATTGCCATCCGTTTAATGTTTCACCATAAGTCGAGTTGGACTCCCTACCCACCGTGTAATCCACTCCGGCCGCCGCCATCAAATCCCCTTCATAACCCGAATCGATAAAAATTTTTGCGGAATACTCCCTTCCCGAATGGGTCCGGATTCGGGTGATCCGCCGGGATTCCAAAATCACCCCTCCCCTGGTCCGGTCAAGATATTCCCCAAGAATCAGCTCCACACCCGCCTCGGCCAGCATCGACCGAAGGGTTTTCTCCGCGACTTTGGGCTCGAACACCCAAATGGCATCCTCCATCGGCCGATAGGCGGAAAGGGTCGAACGATCGGCCAGGTTCCAGGAGGCAGGATCGTCATAGTGTTTTTTGAGACGACGGTAAAACTCCCGGGAGATGCCCCCAATGACCGATTTGTCCCCGGTGTCCGTCGCGCCAAGACCTCCGGAGGTCAAACCCCCGACATGGTTTGAGGGTTCGATGAGAATCGCGGTTTTGCCCATACGCCTGGCCTGGATGGTCGCGGCGATGCCCGCGGGTGTGGCTCCGTAGGCGACAATGTCGGCATGTTTGGCTGGAATATCGCGGGAGGTTGTCCCCTGAGCGGATCCGAGAAAAATCAGCGGAAACAGCAAAAACATCATCATCAACGACTCCGGAGATTCCCCACACGGCAAGGCAGAATGGCCTCACCCCGGATTCCGACGAAAAAGTCCCCGCGAGACAATCCTGAACAATGCCGCGGGGACTTTTTGCAAGTGGTGTTCCTTCACGATATTCGTGAAGGCTCCTAATAGCCTATTTTGGGGTCGATCACTCCCAAAAGCTTCTCGCCGGCGGCGAAGCGGCGGACATTTTCCCTCTGAAGACGCCATAGCCGATCCAGATAACCCGAGGTCTGGAAAGGATTGGGACCTTCCTCGCGGGCTCCGTCAATCGAAAGCGCCTGCCTCGCGGGCCAATCGGTGGCGACAACGCCCTGGACCTTTTCGTGCTGGCGGACAAGATCCTTCGCGGCGAAAGCGGCGGGCCCCAAAACCACCAGAATCGTCGTCTTTTTCAATTCGGGAAGCTCGCGCGGAACAAGGCTTTGCCGGGTTCCAACAGGCGAACACGCGACAACAACATCCGCTTCGCCCACCTCTTCGGGAAGGGAACCGATCGCGATCCGCCGGGCGAACCCCTTTGGCGCTGGTCCGGTGGTCTCCTCAACCAGGATCACCCGCGACCCCAGGGCGCCAAGACGCCGCGCGAGAACCTCGCTGGTGGGGGAATCGCCAAGAATGTAGATCTTTTTGCCGCTCATGGTGATCCGGGCTGGGGTTTGGGCATGGACTTTGCCGATCGCGGCCATGATGATGCCAATGCCCGATTCCGATCGTTCGGGCGCGGTGATCCCCTCGTTGCCGGTGACTGTCAAACCCGCTTCCCCAAAGAGGGGAAGCGCATCGGATGAATCCGCGACATGGACCCATTTGCATTGGGGCTTTTCGGGAAGCGCTCCAAAGCCGATGATCGCATCGATCGGGAACTCTTTCGAACGGCTCATCCCAACGGCCTCTGAGGGAGTCCTGGCCGCCATGAATTCGACATCGGGGGCGACGCGCTTGAGTTCGCGGAGTTTGTTGGGGGGAAGGGAGGATGGGACAAGAATTCGCCTGGGCGCCTTCCAGTCCTTGTCTTCCCTGGAGGGGCTCCTCCCCTCGACAAGACCAAACGCCTCGCGCAGATCCCATGGCGCGATGGTTCCGGTCATTTCCCCATAAACATGAGC
>CAWUOD010000656.1:0-2348 GCA_963923115.1 uncultured Singulisphaera sp. | reverse complement strand
GCCCACTAAGACCATAAGGTATCGGCCCTCGGCAGTCAGGATCGCCAATCAATGGTGTGGAGCGTTTCATTTTTTCTCCGCTGGTTTGATGCGAATCAGAATCGGTTCACAAACCACAATATCGGCAATATCCCTTGGCAGAGCCGCCTCGGTGGCTTTTTTAAGCTCGTCTTTGGTCATATTCAGGGATTGGGTTGCGGCTTTCATTTTTGCATTCACCGCCGCCATCGCTTTAACCATTTGATCTTTTTTGGCGGGGGGGGCTACCTTGGCCTCGGTTGATACTTTTTTCACCTCAGCCTCAAGCTCTTGCACCTCCAAAACCTTTTTTCTGGAGGCAGCCTCCGCCAAAGCCACCAATTCTGGCCTATGGCGATATTTTGCCACGGCCCCGCCCAGAAAAGAAATCATATATTCTCCCGGGGGGACCTTTAATGTGGCAAGATCCAGCACTGCCTGCGAACTTTCCGCCTTGACCGGGAGGTCAAATCCTGGTGCGCCATCAAATCCAGCACCAATGGTTCTCATCTGGATTTTGTCGCCGGAAAATTCCCCACGGGATTTATGTACCAAAGGAATGGTGATTTTATCGCCCACTTTTGCCTCCAGGACAGGAACCTTTGGCGCCAGGGTCAAAGGTGCCAAATCCTTCCCACTTACGGAGACAGGCACATCGGCCAGAAGCCTGGGACTAGGAATTTCGCCCCACGAATCCGGAATTGGCCAGGCGACCGAAGCCATCCGACATGGACGAGCAATCACTTTCCCATCAATTTTGGAGGTGCCAACAAATTTGGCATTGGAATAACCGTGAGGCGCATCCTGCTGGGCGGTTATCAACATCATACCTTTGGATTGTCCCGCTGGGATTTTCAAACCATGCGCCTTGACCCCCTTGGGCAACCCTTCCATGGAAAGTTCAATGTCACCATCAAACCCGTCCCGACGAAACGCCACGACCTCAAATGCCATTGTCGCGCCACCCCGAAGAGCAATAGGCTTGGAAAGCGCATTCCTATCGCCGTTGCGCAGTTCCATGTGCATAGCCCAGGAAACCAGGGCGAAATCCGGGGCTGCGCGACGAATAATTAACCGGTAAATATTGCCAGGCTCACTTCTGGTGCCCCCAAACAAATCAGTTAACTGAAGGCGATGTAGCCCATTTTCTTTGATAACCAGTTTTCCAAGAATATCCGATGTTCCGGCGTTGTAGGGTGGCCCATCGTAGGCATATCCGTTGCTGGAAACCTTCACCGGACTGGGGATATCGGAAAGCTCAAGGACATCCGTTAGTTTGTCCGTGGCACCCTTCTCGCCTCGAGACACCTGCTGGACGAGAATCGAAGGATCTGTGGGGAGCCCCAATCTTTCAGAGGCCACTTCGATCCACCACTCATCACCTTTTTTCCCCTCAAATTCAAAAAAGTCCACATCAGCCGCAGGAAAAAACCGTCCTGAAATATCACAAGGAAGAGTGATTTTTTGAGCATGCTGACCATCATTATTAGGTTCAATTTCAGATTGTTGGGGTTGAGGTTTAATGCCTGCCGGAGGCCAGGAAAACGAGTTCACAGGGTGGGTCGATGGTTGACGAACAATCGGGGCACCAATGGGCTGCTCCCATAAACCCAGACGATAATAAAATGCGGGACCACCCTTGAATGTCAGCTCATGAATCTTGATCACATACTTACCATCCTTGGGAACCGCGAAATCAAGAACCCCACCACGCCTTTCCACCAACAAATCACGGCCTGTGGAATCCGCGATAATCACTGTGGCATTAAGTTTGGAATCCATTCCACGGGTGGAGCAATCCACGATCAGTCGCTGCCCTTTTTGGGCTTTAAAAGACCAATAATCAACGGATCGATCAGATATAGTGCCATTACACACCGAGTTGAGTGGTACCTCCAAAGCGGTCGCCAAAGTTTTATTGGATTTGGTCTGGACCACTTCATCCAATTTTCCCACGGAAAACACCCGTGAGGATGAAATCCCCAACCTGGTCATGACCCTTGCCTCATAAAGCCCTACCGGGCAATCGGGCGAAATGTGTACTACATATTTATCCGGGACAGGTTTTCCCTCGGAATCCATTTTGGGTTTTGCGGAAATATGAATGTCCGAGAAAATGAGGTCCCCTACATCCTCCAGATTTTCCCCAGTAATCGAAATCTCAACCTCTGTTCCAATCTTTCCACCCATCGGGGTGGTTGTTAACAACCGAGGAGCAGGCAATCCAACCGATTGGGTGAATCCAACACTGGTGTTGGCCAGGAATATCACCCCCGAAAATGCCAGCCGATTCAGCCAACGGTAAGGAATAATCATGTTGCCCCTTAATG
>CAWUOD010000655.1:0-2356 GCA_963923115.1 uncultured Singulisphaera sp. | reverse complement strand
CCCGCATCGGGCGGGAGATCTTCGCGTTGGCCTCAGCCTGCTCGAATTTCTTCACTTTTGGATCCCAGTTGATCTTTTTGCCAAGTTGCAGGCCAATAACCCCAAGGTGGCAAACAACCACGGAACTGGTCCCAACCGATACATTGCAAATCGGCGCCTTGCGGGTTTTCAGGCAATCGAAGAAATTCCCCATGTGGTTGTTGGAGACTTCCAGCCGAATGTCATTGCCGCCTAAGGGTTCCTTCAGAATCTTTTCATCGGAAGCCCTGATGGCGCCCCGACTCACAAAGATGGTGCCTTTTTCGCCTGTGAACAACACGCCGTTCTCGCCATCGGAAAGGGTGTGGAGAATCACGCCGTCATCGTATTTGTATGTTACCCGGAATTTCGGATGACAGTTGTAGGAATTGCTGTCCTTTGCCGGGGCTTCCGCCTCGGTTTCGATGGAGATCGGGCCGCTGCCATCACGCCCCAGACCCCATTGGGCGATGTCGATATGGTGCGCGCCCCAGTCAGTCATTTTTCCGCCTGAATATTCGTACCACCACCGGTACTCGTAGTGGCAGCGCTGGGGAATATAGTCGGCGGTCGCGCAGGGCCCTTGCCAGAAATCCCAGTTGAGTCCTTCGGGAACAGGGGCGGTTTTGAAGGTACCCGTCGGATTTCGGCCGATCCTGGCCTCGACCGTTTTGATCTTTCCAATGCGACCGTTCCTGACGAGTTCACAGGCAAGACGGAAGCGCGCGTCGGATCGTTGCTGGCTTCCTGTTTGGAATACCCGACCTGTTTCCAAAGCGGCCTTTTCGACGGCATAGGCCTCTTCGATGGTCAGGGTGAGGGGCTTTTCACAATAAACATCTTTCCCCTTGCGGAGAGCTTCGATGGCGATAATGGCGTGCCATTGATCGGGAGTGGCGATGGTGACCGCATCGATGTCTTTGCGGTCGAGCAGTTCGCGGAAATCCTCATAACCTTTGGCCTCGGTGAAACCATCCTTCTTCATCATTTCCAGGGCATTTTTCAAATGTCGCGCATCGACATCACAAGCAGCGACATAACGGCCTTTTTGCCGTTTCGCATCCTGGTAAATGGCCCGACCCCGGCTTTGGGGACTGCCAATGCCGATGGCGCCCATCCGAACGATATCACCTGGTTTTTGCCCCGCCCTCTCTTCCTGGGCCGCAACGATCTCTTTTGCGTACCAGAGTGGCAAGCCAGCCACGCCCAACGCTCCAAGGGATTTTTGCACAAAACCGCGACGGGAGAGGTTCCCGCGATGTGAAAGATTCATCAGACGCTCCGGGGAAAGGATTCGAGGTAAGACTTTATTTATTTATCAATCTTCAGGAACAATCCCATAACCAATATGCACGCCCGGGTGTGCCCCTTCCAGATCCGCTCCTGGCAGGGATGGTTCGGCCATGTTGGGATGGGTTCGGAAAGGAATAGGGGACTGCCGGATTATCCACGGATTTGCCAATGCGCTTTTCGATGGTTAAGGCAAAATGGTTGGGGTTAGGGCTTGGCGGAGGGCCCAGAACTGGTGTTTTCGATTAGGGGTATGGAAAAGCTTTGGGATATTTGGATTTATTGCGATTGGGGCATTTGCCAGCATTATTGACACACCAATTCCCCAGCCGAATATAACAACTTCGTTGTCATTTCGTTTCTGGCCTCATTCCCATCCCAATGGAGCCCCTATGACCGCTACCGCATCCCGCCCCAAAATAACAAGGCCCCAAGTCGCCGATCAGCTTATGCTCATTGATGGCAAATGGGTCCCAAGTGTTTCAGGAAAAACCTTCGAAACCATAAATCCGGCGACGGGACAAGTGATTTGTCGGGTGGCCGAAGGGGACAAGGCCGATGTTGACCTGGCCGTTGCGGCGGCAAGGCGTGCGTTTGAATCGGGCCCCTGGCCCAGGATGAGTGCCGCCGAAAGGGGGCGCCTGATCAATCGTCTCGCGGACCTGATCGAGAAGAATATCCACGAATTGGCCGCGCTGGAAAGCCTTGACAACGGGAAACCCGTTGGTGATGCCCTGGCTGCGGACCTTCCCCTTGTGATAAAGGCGTACCGTTATTACGCGGGTTGGGCCGACAAATACCATGGAAAAACTATTCCCGTGGAAGGCAATTTTTTTTGCTACACAAGGCACGAGCCGGTGGGTGTCGTAGGGCAGATTATTCCATGGAATTTTCCGCTGCTCATGCAGGCTTGGAAATGGGGGCCCGCACTGGCAACCGGATGCACCATTGTCCTCAAGCCCGCCGAGCAGACTCCGCTTAGCGCGTTGGCCGTGGCAAAACTTGCACAGGAGGCGGGATTTCCCGATGGGGTGATCAATGTGGTTCC
>CAWUOD010000654.1:0-2356 GCA_963923115.1 uncultured Singulisphaera sp. | reverse complement strand
GAATCGCCTCGTCCAAGTGCGATAGCCCTCGTTCTTTTTGCATCCCAGCCCCCCCTGTGCCGCCCACCATCCCGCCCTATCCCCATCATTTTTTGGGAGTATTCCGTTGAGCAATCCCGAGTCGCTGGCCCGGTTGGGCGAGAAATGCAAAAAGCTCAAGACCGAAGTGGGCCATGTCGTGGTCGGTCAATCCGAAGTCGTTGAGCAACTGCTCATCGCTTTATTGGCCCGTGGGCACGCCCTTTTGACAGGCGTCCCTGGTCTTGCGAAAACGCTGATGGTTTCGACCCTGGCCAGGGCTCTCAAGCTATCGTTCAAGCGGATCCAGTTCACACCCGATCTGATGCCTTCGGACATCACGGGCACCGAGGTCCTCCAGGAGGACTCGGCAACCAGACAGCGAACATTCCGGTTCATCCATGGACCTGTGTTCACCAATCTTCTTCTTGCGGATGAAATCAACCGCACACCTCCCAAAACGCAGGCGGCTCTTCTTGAGGCCATGCAGGAGAAGAAGGTGACCGTCGCCGGGGCCGATCACTCCTTGCCCAAACCCTTTTTCGTTTTGGCAACCCAAAACCCAATCGAGCAGGAAGGAACCTATCCTCTTCCCGAGGCGCAGCTCGACCGCTTTCTGCTCCAGATCCGGGTGGGTTATCCCACGGACGCCGAAGAAGCCCAGATCATGCGCCAGGGGCAGCCTGATCTTTCCAGGGTGAGCGCGGTTATGGATGAAGCGGATCTTTTTGAGCTTCAGGAGCTGGTCCAGGGGATCGCCGTTTCCGAGACCGTTCTCGATTTTGCCCGCCGGATCGCCAGGCTTTCCCGTCCCGGGACGGCCGAGGCGGCATCGTTCGCTGGTCGGTTGATCCAGTGGGGGGCGGGTCCCCGCGCGTCGATGAGCCTGCTTGGGGCGTCGAGGGCCCGGGCCGCGCTTCACGGAAGGGCCCATGCGACCCCCGCCGATGTCGAGGCGGTGGCCCCTTCGGTTTTGCGTCACCGGATTTTGCCGAGCTATGCAGCGCTGGGCGAGGGACTCGATTCGGACGCGCTGGTGGCCAAACTGGTCGCGGTCGCCCGCGAAAAGGTACCCGCCTCGCTGAACGGTTGATACTTTTTGTTGCAAGGGGCGTTTAACCCGCCATGGTTTAAATAAAGGGTGCGCATGACAGTTCGGGAGGGGAATGTGCTGGATGCGGCGTCGAACCCCGCCACCGCCGAGCTGATCGAGAGATCGCATATTCTCGGATTGCGGGCGCTCACGCTTGTCGATGGGATACGGGTCGGCGACCAGGCCAGTCCCCGACGCGGTTTCTCCGTGGAGTTTGCCCAACACAGGGAATATGTGCCAGGGGACGATCTGCGACACATCGACTGGCGGGCATACGCCCGTTCGGAACGGTTGACCATCAAGGAATACCGGCAGGAAACCAACTTTACCGCCCATCTTGTTGCCGACATGACGGGATCGATGCAATATCCCTTGATCGGATCCGCAAAGTCAACAATGGCCAAACTGATGGCGTTGGTGACGGCCCGGGTCGCCTCGGCCCAGGGGGATGCGACGGCTCTTTGGCAGGCCTCCGGGGCAAATCCCCTTATGGATCCGTGCATCGTCCCGGCGGGAAGCAGAGCCGGGAGTCTGATCGCGTTGATCAACCGGCTTTCTGGTCTCGAGGTCGACCCGGCAAGGGAGACGCCCCAGTCCAAAGGCGCCCTCGCCACAGCTTTGGGTTCGCTGGCCGGCCGGCCTCTCCGTCGGGGGATGGTTGTCGTTTTTTCGGATCTGCTTGAGGATTGGGACGGGCTGATCGCTCCCATGAGGCAAATCCGCGCTCGCGGACACGACCTTTTGGTGACCCATATCCTCCATGGCGACGAGATGGAGCTCCCCTTCAAGGGAGAAGTTCGCTTTGACGATCTGGAATCTCCAACAAGGGTCCTCGCCCGGCCCCACCAGCTTCGCGATCGATATCGCAAAGAGATCGCGCTGTGGCGAACTCGCATCGAATCCGACCTCCAGGCCATTCGGGCGGATTACGCGCTCGTTCGCGCCGATGGGGATCCCTCCGAGTCCTGGCTTGGAATGTTGGCGCACCGGATGGCGCGCCGCAAAACCGCGGGGGGGGCCTGATTTTGGGATTTTTGGCCCCGATCATGTTGTTTGGAGCGTTCGCCGCGGTAATTCCCCTGGCTCTCCACCTCATCCAGCGCAGCCGCCCTGTGGTTGTGCCCTGGGCCGCCATGGAATTTCTCCTCAAAAGTATCAAGGAAACCCAGGCCGCCAGTCGTTTGCGCGATTTGCTTCTCCTTTTGTGTCGGGTGGCGGTGATCATTCTGGCGGCGTTGGCCCTGT
>CAWUOD010000653.1:0-2359 GCA_963923115.1 uncultured Singulisphaera sp. | reverse complement strand
CACAAGGAGTATCGTCGGCAGCGTCAGATGTGTATAAGAGACAGGTCTCGTACTTTTTTACCCGCCAGGACGCCCTGTTTTATGCCGCGCTAGGCTTGAGCATCCTGTCAGGACTGGTGTTTTTGGTTCTGGATCTTTGGGGAAGGACCTCTCTTGCGATGGTTACCAAAGAAAAGGTGCCTACGGCCCGGCTCCTTTTCACATTCTCCCTGATCGGGTTCGTCCTTTGTTACCTCCTTTTGGCATTGACTGCCGCTATTCCAGTTGCCGGAATTGGGGCGATTTTGCTCCTGGCTGTTGGGTACTGGAATGCCCTGTTTGGTTATTGGCTTTTGGCTTTGGGCCTTTTGAACAGATCTCTTGCAGGCCTATTTCTCACCCAGGCCATTTCCACTGTTAGTGTTAGTCTTGTTGGCGCCATTTTTGTGATGGTCATGATGTTGGGGATGGGTGTCGGGATAAGGGATCTGGAGTCGGTGATGAATGGCGCCGAAAGCCCAAAAGCTACGGTACTTCTTGTTGGGCTGATTATTTTTGGCGTGGCAACCACTGGCCTTTACCTTTGGGCTTTGAACCTTTGTTTGCAACTTAAAACCATTCTTGGTGAGAAAATTGGCAAATGAACAAACAACCCCCAACCACATCCCAATCTTTTGATGAAGGGAAACCTGTATTTCCGGTGGAGTGGCAGGTTTGGTTGGCAAGTCCGGCTACAGGAGATCGGGTTTTCGACGAAGTGCACCGGGAGGCGCTCTTTCATTGGGTGATGGGTGAGTATTACGAAGCCCACGAATCCTGGGAACAACTTTGGAGGGGGCAGACCCCTGATTCCGCGATGAGGCGGGCTCTCCAGGGGCTGATTCGGGCCGCCGCGGCAGGCGTAAAAGGCAGACAGGGAAACCGGGACGGGTATTTCCATCATCTTCGGGGCGCCCTTGAACACTTCAAAAAGGCCTTGGACCTGGGGATTGAAGACATCTGGCCTGGTCCAAAATGGGCGGAAATCACAACATGGCTCCAGGTGGTGTCGTCAGGGGAAAAAAACCTGCAAGGATAATGGAATAGTTTGCGAAAGAATGGTTTTGGACCCGGGTAACAGAATTAGGAGACAAGATGCTGGCATCGCGGATCATTCCCTGTTTGGATGTGGCCGGAGGACGCGTGGTCAAAGGTGTGAATTTCCTTGGACTGCGCGACGCGGGGGATCCTGTTGAAGTCGCCCGCCGCTACGAAAACGAAGGGGCCGATGAGCTGGTGTTTCTTGACATCAATGCCTCGCACGAAGGGCGCGACATCCTCGTGGAAATGGTGCGCCGGGTTGCCGAAGAATGCTTCATGCCTTTTACAGTTGGAGGGGGAATCCGGACGGTGGAAGACGCCGTTGGCCTCATTCAGGCGGGCGCCGAAAAAGTTAGCATCAATTCGGCGGCGGTGCGCAATCCCGGCCTCGTTAGCGACATTGCCAAACGCTTTGGCAGCTGTGCCACCGTTGTCAATATTGACCCCAAGCGCATGATGGTTGATGGCAAGGAAACCTGGGTTGTTCACATCAACGGGGGCCGGGTCGCAACAACCTGGGAGGCGGTTGCCTGGGCCAGGGAGGTCGAGCGACTGGGCGCCGGGGAGATTATCCTCACCTCCATGGATGCTGATGGCACCAAAAGCGGATATGATATCCCTGTGACCAAAGCGGTTGCGGAGGCGGTTGGAATTCCGGTGGTGGCGAGTGGCGGTGCCGGTAATTGCCAGCACATGCTCGAAGCGATCCGGGATGCCCGTGCCAGTGCGGTTCTTGCCGCAAGTATTTTTCACTATCGCGAATTGGAAATCCGCGCGGTGAAGGAGTATCTCGCCTCCAATGGGGTTTCTGTGCGGCTTTAGTGCCCACACCAATTTTTGCCCGGCATGGTCTCCACCACGAAAGCGGTTGGGGCCCCTGCCACGATTGGCCCGCTCCTTTCAGGAATCAGGGCGGTTGATCAAACAGCCTTCAGGCCTCTTTTATTTGTGGAGTTTCTTATGTCTGCCCCAACATCGCACGGCTCCCCGTCACACGGCACAACTCCCCCCCCCTCGCTGGTCCCCGCAAGCAGCGGAGCCCTCAGCGCGGAACCCAAACGGGAACCCGAGGTCAACAAGCTTTTTCGGATGGTTATGAAACTTGAGGCTTCCGACCTTCACCTAAAGGTTGGTCAACCTCCCATGATGCGAATGAGGGGCGACATCAAGCGGATGGAAATGCCCCCAATGACCCAGGAGATGATGGAGAGACTTCTCCTTCCGCTTCTGAGTGAGCGCCAAAAGCACATCCTTGACTGTCTCTTATACACATCTCCGAGCCCACGAGACCAGAGAGGAT
>CAWUOD010000652.1:0-2359 GCA_963923115.1 uncultured Singulisphaera sp. | reverse complement strand
GCGGGATCAGGAGATGTGGGATCCGAAGGCGCCGGATCGGGTATCGCAAGGGCTTGTCCGAAAAAGACCGACACCTCGGTCTCCCCACCGGGGAAAAAATCTCCCCGCATCGTGGTGATCTCATCAGGAATTCCATCACCATTCAAGTCGGCGAAAATGGAGGCGAAACCATCGATCGGACGCAAGGGTGAGATGGGATCTACTGGTATGGTGCATTCCCATGAACCACCAAATTCCCCTCCCGAAAAATCAAAGCCCCACGAAAAGTTACCATTTGTCCAATCCGCCGGCAATTTTGTGTCGACACCCTGGATCACCCCCGTCCATGAACCCAACTGATAATCCTCAAGGTAGGAAAGGACTCCGGAAGGATCTGTATTGTGCTTAAAATCCAGGGGGTTTATGCGAAATTCATGGGTCTCCGCGGGAGAGCCACCATCGGCCGAGGTCATGAAGGAGTATTCCCATTCGGAATTTTCCCTGTTCCAGATGCCTTTGCCAACCTGTTGCCAAAACGCTTTGGGATCATCGATCGGCACGGAGTCCCTTTGTTCCGCGGGCAAATTGGCCCGGACCTGGGATCCTCCCACCCGAACAATCAGATTGGGGTCGTATTTGCCATAATATTGCAACTGGGCGGTTGTTATACTTGTCACGCCATTGGCGTACACGACTTGCAAAACCTTGCTGAGCATCTGGTCATCCAGGGCGCCCTGATAACCAGTAACCCCGGGAATCTGGCTGATCCATGATGTATCCGTGGCAGAGTTTCCAAAATCCGCCGCCCAGGCCTTTAGGCCTTTGGCTCCGATCGGCCGAAACAGAACCTCGGAATAGGCTCCCGCCACCAGTTCCTGGACATTTTGGAAGCGTTTTTGAAACTCAGGCGATCCAATAAATCTTTCAACGAGGTCTGTTTCCCCCAGACCGGAATTTTTCCACCCCGTGATTTCGACTTGGGACGGCTCACGGTGCAAAAGTCCCTTGTAAATCGCGCCAATCGCGTTTGACCTGGATTCCGACGAGTGTTGAATTTCCCTGGCAACCTTTTCCAGAGCGTACTTAAGCGCGGCGGTTTGTTCCGGCGTCCTGTTGGAAGGAGCCAAGCCAATAAAATTTGGGTCTTTTGCCGTTGCGTAATCGGGGTCTGAACGAGGAGTCAACACATCAAACCCGTTTTCCCCAGGGTTCGTTTGTTGCAAATGGACATGGGCAAGATTTTCCAACCGGGAGACCCAAACATCCAGGCCTTTGTCCAATGGGTTTCGGTCCAGGTAGTTTTGGAAAATGAACTGAACCATGGTTTTGGCGTTGTAACCCATGGTTGCCAGAAATTCTTCCGTTGCAATAAACCGGGAGGAAAGATCCTCGGGTGCAAGGTTTCCTTTTTGCAGACTGCCCAACCAGGCGGATTTGCCCGCACCGGACGAACGCCCCAATATCCTTTGAAATGCAACATCTACCTGGTTACCCAAAAACTCCTTGCTGTTCACAAGACTCGCTGCAAGTTGGCCCAATTTTTCCTGGCTAACCCGCAAGGGGGGAGTAAGGGTCGCCACCGGCTCGGGTGCAATACCGGTGGGTTGGATCGCCGTTTGGACGATCGGGTCGGTCCCCGTTTCATCCACAATCACATTTTCCAATTCCAAAGGCGATGCACTCGGAACAAGTCTGGACTCAAGATTTTCAATCGAAAGACTACCGAAACGCACCGATTTGTTGGTTTTGCGAATGGACATGAACGGATCCCCAAAAAGCAGGCTTGCTAATTATTAAATAAAAGTTAGCGACCCAATAACAATACCCCTGAAAGATGTCAAGTTTTTTAGGCGTTGCGGGCCTTTATTTTTATATCTGAATGATCAATATCAACTCACAAAAATACTAACTAGCATCAAAAAATAGGCCTGTCTATCTCTTGATCCTATCTAGAGCTGCCCTGTTCGCGTTTCTCCGAATTGGTTGGCCTGCCAATAAGCGAGGGAAGGCCATTCCAAAGCCGTCAACCAACCCTCCGGACTGTAAGCCCCAGTATCAATTGCGATGGTTTGAGGAAAACGGAGTGGCACTCCATTCGACAGCTTGGTGTGTCCACAAATCATGGTTTTCCCGGAATAGTGGGAAACAGGCTCCTCCAGTTTTTCCCAAAAAAGCGCGCTTTCTGGTTGATCCTCAAGGGCCAATCCCGCCTCGACCCGCGCATGGACGCAAAAGAAATCCTGATCCTCGTGAAAATCGGAAAGATTGGAGAGAAACTCCCAATGAGGAGGGGGCACGGCTTTGGGCCAATCCTGTTTTTCCGTGGTGAAATAGCTTTCGAGGGTTTCCCTGCCCCCATGAATCAACCACTGTCCAGTGG
>CAWUOD010000651.1:0-2368 GCA_963923115.1 uncultured Singulisphaera sp. | reverse complement strand
AAATATTTTGGAGGTCCAAACTCCAATTTATACATGTCGCTGTAATATCCCAGGATTTTTTCACGCGGAACACCATGTAATCTGGAACGGAGATCATGCTCGATAAGGGAAGGAATATTGGCATACCACCAATGGCCGCTTGCTATTATATTTGGGAAAATCCAGGAATATGCGACTAATTCACTGTTTTGTGGGCTTGATAATACCGAAACAGGGAATTTTACTGTTGGAAAAGCATTAAAAAGCGGTGCAAGCTGAATCAGCGAAACCCTCTGGTCAAAAAGGTCTCTTCCCTGATGCACACCCGCCGGAAAAACATCACGATTTACTCCAAACATCAAGTCAAACGGAATGGAAAATTCCTCGCAACATTTGGCAATTTCCCAAAAAATTCCCCGCGATCGGCCGATAGAGGGATTCTGGTTCCCAAACTCCTGGTTTAGTTCCAGCGCCGATACAGCTTGGGCATGAAACCCTGGAGGAAGTGAAATCGCACAGGCTCTTGCCCCACGACGAAGAAAATACTGAAATAACTCCCTAAGAGCTCTTCCCAGGGTTTTCGCGTCTGAAACCTCAATTCCGGTTCTGTTCGCCAATCGTTCCTTGACCCCTGGCTTTTGCCATTGAAAAACCAGTTCATCAGTTCTTAGGCAGGGGACATAACGCTTCGCATCAAATCCTTCCAGGGGATCATCGAAATCATTTGTTAAAAAAACCTGCTCGATTGGCCCGAGTTCAAGGGATCGATTTTCCCAATCGGGAGCCTGAAATTCCCTTTCTGAAAGGTCATAAAGCAGATCACTATCCTTTGGATCAAGAGTGTCACGGGAATAACCAAGAGTAGTCTTCAGGATTCTCATGAGCCAGGAATATTGAACCGTATTATTCATCCGGCAAACATAAGAAAGAATTTCCCTACATCGCTCTCTGGCCGGGTAACCGACCTCAAGACAATCCTTGGGCATCCCAAGAGAATGGGCAAGTTCGGTGAAATAGTGGTAGGACAGTAAATCGTCTATTGATTTGGCAGCAGGCGCGTTGGGGGGGATATGCGAATGGGGATCGATAATTCTTATTTGGTTGATCTCCTCCAAAAGATCCATTGCCAAACTACCCGGTGCAGGTGCGGCGATCATCGTTTACCCTCTAAATGGCTTGAGATTGCCGGGGCTTGGCATTTGGACGACCCCGTATTGTAAAATGTGCAACTTTTACAAAATCCCGGCAAAGAAAAAGGTGTAATTTTTGCCACCTGTCAGCCTGAACGATGGGAAAACCACCTTTCAGCAATTTTAAATTTTCCTAAACCCAATAATAGCATATATTTAATTTTTTTTACTCGACAGACGGCCAATTGGCTCACCAATTGCTTAGTTAAATGATCATTGAAAACTGAACCCGGTTTGATCCCGCACTCGGGTTGAACCCGTCTCCCCGACGCCGTGCAGTTTCAATGCCTTGAATCGATCATCCCCCGATCTGCCAAGGCTTAATTGATGGTTGATCCCCTCAACCAACAAATTATGCAACCCTCCCTTCCCCCGGGAGGGTTGCTTTATTTAGCACTTATCTTAAAACCAGTCCTATAAGTTTCTGGCCTTAAAGCCGTCTCCAGAGCATATTTATGCTCTTCAAGAGAAAACCAAGGCCCCACCATTTCAGCCAAAGCAAATGCCAAATCACAATTCACAAGAAAATCAACCGCCTGAAACAAATGATTTGGCCTGTAGTTATGAATTCCCCTAATTGTCAACATACTTCGAACAACTTTTTCCAAATTGATTGAAGCATCATTGGAAGGAAACACTGAGCCAACCAACACTGCCACTCCGCCCGTGGCCAGCATTCGAAACCCAATTTCCCAGGCCGCGTTTGAACCGGATAACTCCAAAAATATATTCACCGTAGGGATTTCTTTCACCATTTTTATCTCATCAGGGGAAAAGGCGCCCTTTGCCCCCAATTCCAGTGCTTTTTTTCTTCGGGATTCAATTGACTCGACAACAAATATGTCTTTGGCTCCCATTGACATGGTGGCTAATATTGCGGTCGCCCCTAGTAGGCCAGCACCGGTAATAAGAACGGATTTCCCTTTCAAGTTTCCAGCGGCCTCAATTGCGCTGAAAACTGTCGCTGTGGCGCATGAAGCCGGACAAAGCAGTTCAGATGGCGTCTCAAATGGAACTTTTATAATGGTTGTCCCTTGTGCCAACACACACCATTCAGCAAATCCACCGGTCCATTCAAAACCTGGAGTTGCTTTTTCGTGTCCATATTTTGTGGCGTTGCAGCATTTTTGAGTCAAACCGCTGTCACAAAATGCACAAGCACCTGTCTCTTATACACATCTCCGAGCCCACGAGACCAG
>CAWUOD010000650.1:0-2370 GCA_963923115.1 uncultured Singulisphaera sp. | reverse complement strand
TTTGTTCCGTCAACGCGAAAAAAGCCTACAAATGGGTCGATCGCCCCGGGCGTAGGTAAAGACATTCGTGCCTGGTGGGACAATGTGTTCCGTGGTCGATTCCTTGCCGCTTTGCATTTGTCCGGTCTTCTGGTTAACCGGGAGACCTGGGTTGGTGGGGAGGATGATTTGCCGATCCGCCAAAAAAATTAAAATGCCATAGAGATGCAATTTGTATGGTAAATTTCATCGGCATTAAATGGGGTGGGGGAATTCGCCCCGATTGTCAGGCCAGCAGGGCCTTGATGACCTCCGCCTTGGTGACGGCGATATCCGTCAGACTGCCAGGCCTGCCATCGTGGGGATAGGTAAGCCTTTTGTGGTCAAGACCCAGGGTGTGCAAAAGCGTCGCATGCAAATCATGGACATTGACAACATCCTTGACAGCTTTGTAACCAAGCTCATCGGTCATGCCATGGCAGTATCCCTTGCGGAACCCACCCCCGGCCATCCAGAGTGAATTGGCATGGCGGTTGTGATCCCGGCCATCTTTTCCCTGGGAGATGGGCAATCTGCCAAATTCCCCACCCCACATAACCAAAGTCCGGTCAAGAAGGCCACGCTGTTTAAGATCGAGAACCAAAGCGGCGCTGGGTTGATCGGTTCGCTTGCAAAGACCCTTTAGGGACGCGGCATTATTGCTATGGGTGTCCCAGGGCTGGCCGGCCATAAAAAGCTGGACAAAGCGAACGCCCCTCTCCACCAGTCTTCGGGCCACGAGACAACGGGTACCGTATTCCGCCGTTTCCGGATTGTCGAGACCATAAAGTTTTTTTGTGGCCTGATCTTCGTTTGAAAGATCGAGGGCTTCGGGGACAGAGGTTTGCATGCGGGCGGCTGTTTCGAAATTCGCGATCCGGCTTTGAAGTTCGGCGTTTTGGGTGTGGCGGTCCAAATGCTCCTTGTTGAATTGCTCCAAAAGACGAAGTTGGTTTTTTCGGGCGCCAATGGTCAGGTCGGCGGGGGTGGCCAGGTTGGCCACGGGATTGGGACCAGGTCGGAATGCGGTTCCCTGATAGAGTGCGGGAAGCCATCCGGATGTCCAATTCCGGGTTCCATCGACAGGAAGGCCGCCCGGATCGGAAAGCACCACATAAGCCGGCAAATTCCGGTTGGCGGAACCCAGGCCATATGTAACCCAGGACCCCCATGTCGGATCCCCCGCCTGGAATTTGCCACTATGAATGAGACGGAGCGCCGATTCATGGTCAACCGATTCGGTAACAACGGACCTTATTAGGGTCAATTCGTCCACGATGCGCGAGGTGTGGGGCAAAAGCTCGCTCAACTCGACACCTGATTGCCCTCTTTTTTGAAAACGAAATGGTGATGCCAGGACATTTCCTTTTTGACCGCTGAAATGAACCTCCAGTTCCCCATGGTAAGGCTTGCCATCCAGTTTGGTCAAATCAGGCTTGGGATCAAAAAGATCCATTTGACTGGGCCCGCCGTGCTGGAAAAGGCAAATCACCGCGTCGGCGGTCGGTTTGTGGTGGGGCAGGGGCGGGGAATTGCCCTGTCCCACGGAATAATTGTTCCCGATTTGGTCGGCCGCATTGGTGAAATTTTCGGACAGCAGATGTGTCAAAGCCAGGGATCCCAGGGAAAGGCCGCTGGTTCCGAGGAAAGCGCGTCGACAAGGAGCAAAGTGGTTCGATACATTCATGAGGGGCCCGCCTTTTATTCGGCATAATTTCAGGGAAAGTTACTGTAGCCTGTGGCCTACTCCACATAAAGAAACGCGTTTGCCGCAAGAAGCATGTTTCCCAAATCGGTCCAGGAGCGCTCCTCGCGATCTGTTTTTTCACGGTATTCAAGGAGTTGAGCCTCCAGAAATGCGATCGCCGCCGTTTCTTCCCCGGATGTGGGCCCGCGGCCCCATGCAAGCCGGAATGCCCTGTCTACTTTCGCATGATTATTCCCCGGAATTTCACGCAATACCCTTTTCGCAAAAGCAACCGAGCGTTGTCTTGAGAAGGGGGAATTCAGGAGGATGAGTGATTGCAAGGGTACCGTCGTGGGCATTCGCACCGTGCAATTATAAACGATGGAGGGCGCGTCAAATAGTTCCAGAATTCCTGTTGTTTGGGTCCGCCTTTGCTGAAGGTAGATGCTGCGTCTTTTTGCGCCGGGATGGGTTTCGGGAACGATAACCTCCCCATCACCACCACGGGAGGTCGGCGTGTATGGGCCACCTTGAGCCAGGTCCAGCTCTCCCGATGTGGCCAACATCGCATCCCGCACGGACTCGGCATCAAGTCTCCTGAGTGGAAATCGTGAGAGAAAAATATTACTGTCTCTTATACACATCTCCGAGCCCACGAGACCAGA
>CAWUOD010000649.1:0-2371 GCA_963923115.1 uncultured Singulisphaera sp. | reverse complement strand
TAGCTTGCTAATTTTCTTCATTTTTGTTTGGATATACAAACTCCAAACAAAAATGAAGAAAATTAGCAAGCTAAGTGCCCCCAAGGGATGAAAACCTAGGGCATGGATAAGGTCCGTTCTTTTGGCTAATCCCGCCAGGATTGCCAGCGCAAACAAACCAACACCAAGATAATACAACCAGCAGTATTTCCGATTTTCTTGGTTTCGAGCCTGAAACCATCCAAATGCCAAAGGCAAAGAGGCGAATATGTAGGTACTCGACTCAGTGGCAGGCCCAAAAAGCAACAACCACAACGAACCCACCAGCAAACCGTAGCAACAAACACTTCGACTCGGAAGATTTTTCCAATACCCGCAGTAAAATACACCTGCCATTGAAAGGAATGACAATCCTTGAATGACCTTGTATGTTCCCTGAGTTACTGGAATTTTCCACGCACGAATGACCAACCAGGCATCCCGGTAAGACCTTTCCAAGGTCCAATCCATACGATTTCCTTGGGAAGAATGCAAGAACCACGATTCATACTGGCCCACCACATAAGAAGGGTTCTGAACCGTAAAAGGCAAAAGGAAAGCCATTAAAAGCGTTCCAAAAAAACCGATCCAAGCTTTTAGGGAAAACCAAGGAACCAGCAATAGAACGAAACAAAGAGGATATATTTTCAACACGCAGGCTATGGCAAAGCAGACACCTGCATACACACCCTTGTTTTCAACCAGCATTACCGTTGCCAGCAAAAGCAACCCCACAAGCAAGGTGTTTGCCTGTCCATTATTGATGCTTGTAAGGGAAAGGGGCATAAGCAAAATCCAGTAATAGATAGAATCCCGCTGACAAATGTTATCATCCAAAAAGCATTTCCAGAATTTATGCGCCCCAAAAAGAAAAACCCCAACACCAACCAGTCGCCAAAGCACACCACCCGCCGCATTTCCAAGCAAAGTAAAAGGTATCAATCCAACTGTTACAGGGGGCACATATCGATAAACGTCCGTCATTCCATCTGCAGGGGTTCTTTTATAGGAATCCTTTCCTTCCATCCATTTCGCAACAGCATTCGAATAAATTGGAAAAACGGAATGCTTATCCGGGTGCAGATAGGATCGAATCATCACCACCAACAGAATGACCAACCAGATCCAGACATACGGGCTAGCCCTCACGGAGGTGGCAGGATTGCTGCAATAATTACTCATGCTGCAACTTTCAGCGGTGTCACTTTTTCTCTAAAAGAACAGGATCGCACCAGTTGAAAACCATGGGACTTCAGAATGTTTTCCAGATTCCCAGATTTAAAGAACTCCAGTTCCCTAACCCGGGCACCCAAAGAAGGGTCCACAGGCTTTACATCCCTGCAAACAAGAGTCTTATCATAATACCCCGGATGACACATCCATTCCAATCCATGGGCTTGGGCGTTTTGCAAAGTGAAATTCAGGAAAGTTATGTCGGGAGATTTACGAAAGTCACATATTCCGCCAAACTCCACATTGCCAGGAAATCCGGTGGTATCCAGCAACCTTTTTTCCTTCCACCCAAAGTGATTTAAAAAAGATCTTTTAAACCACGGACCCCTGAATCCACCACCAGCGATCGGTTCATATACTCTTCGCATCCATGGATTCATACCGAAATCTAAACACAACCGGCGAAGCGCATTTCCTACCACTGGAAAAATTGCGATATGCTGGTGAGCATTTATGATGTGAGGAAAACCGCCAAATAGCTCCATATATTTGAGCAACTGGGTTTTTAATTCCAAGTAAACATCCTCACCACGAATCATTCCCAGCAAGGCTCTTGTCACGAACTTATTAAGGGAATAAAAATCGTTGTTTTGGTTAACCAAAGAGGGCACAGCCTTTGGTTGGCAAACTGGCTTATCCATGGTTAAATTAGGATGCCATCCCACCAAAAAGTCGGTGGTAAGCCTGAAATACTCCTGCACGGAATTCTCGATGAATGGAGAATTCACCATTGCAACCGTAGCGGTAAGCAAACCCTGCCGACCCAACTCCAGTATGCCCCGGGTGGTTTCCGGGCCTATCCCAAAATCATCCGCTATGAGGTAAAAATCTCTCATTTCAAAAGGGCTTCCATTCCCATCAATTAATAAACCATTTTTAACTTACTCCTCTTGATTTTGTAAAGCTGGAAAAGATTACAGTTTAGCAAGGAAAGAACTGATCCAAACCTTTCTAAACCCATAGCGGGATGGTACATTTAGGTTTGGCATTAATCATCAAGCGCACGAATAGCTCTAAAGACCAATCCATGAAAAATCTTTTTACTTTCGCAATATCAATTGTCATTATTTTTGCAGGCACCTCTGCGCAATGTGCCTCAGATCTGTCTCTTATACACATC
>CAWUOD010000648.1:0-2381 GCA_963923115.1 uncultured Singulisphaera sp. | reverse complement strand
GGAGGCTCCCCGGAACTTTAACCGGGAACAATTCGGGAGGATTTCTTCCATTCTACCACAACTGTGCCGCAATGGGATAGTCATTAGCCTGTCCCAGCCCGCAAAAGGTGACGCGGCAAGCCTTTCATTTCCTGTTATTTGAAGTTTTGATTCCAGTCCCGGGGGAAGTTTTCCCGAATTTATGGCTAATCGATCACCTTTGGGACTCACTATGCCACATAAGGATACCTTGGAACGCCTGCGCGGTTATTGTCTTGCGCTGCCCGAGGTAAGAGAAACCGTCAAATGGAACCATCCAACCTTTGAAGCGGGAAAAAAAATCTTCGCGGTGTTGGAAACCCATCCGGAAGGTATCTGCCTGGCCCTTCGGGTATCCAATGAAGCAGAACGCAAAGACCTTTGCCAGAACCAGGGTTTCTCCCTGGCACCCTACTGGACCCATCAGGGCTGGGTTTTCCGCGCGGTGGACCCGGCCTGTGACTGGGACAAGCTCTACGCCCTGGTGCTTAAAAGTTATCGCTCTGTTGCCTTGAAGCGAATGCTCGCTGTACTCGATGCAAGCCAAAGCGAAACCCAATGACGCCGAAAGGCTCCGCAAATACCTCGCCCGCTTTGACCTGGATTGGGAAAAAACCCAATCCAACCCACCGCTTTAATACGGATTATCGGAATCAAAATAATATCTGTTTGTCCCGGATTGCTTATCGATTCTCTATGTGAAAAAAAAAGCGGTCCCCTTAGTCCAAGGAAGACCGCTCATTAGCCAGGCAAATGCCAGGCACCGACCACTTTTCCCGGACTACCTTCCAAGCACAAGAGTCTCGATGAAAAACTCCATCATCCTCGGGGTCGAAACTCCTGCGTGGCCGACATCCGGGCCGACCTGAACCTCGAAACTTTTTCCCGCTTTCTGAAGCGCCTGAATAAGCTGAAGGGCGTTGTTGGGATGGACATTGTCATCGGCGGTGCCGAAGAAAATCATCAACCTCCCCTTGAGCTTGGGAGCCAATGCCATCAGGTTGGTCTTCTCGTAGCTCTTTTTCCCATCATCGGGCAGGCCCAGGTACCTCTCCGTGTAGATGGTGTCATAATTCCGGAAATCGGTCACGGCGGAGCTGGCAACTGCCGCCTGAAACACATCGGGATGGCGCAGAAGACACATCGCCGAAGCGAAGCCTCCGTAGGATGTCCCATGGATTCCCACCTTTTTGGCATCGACATAGGGTCTTTTTGCCAACTCCTTCACTCCCTCCGCCTGATCATCAATCTCGGCGATGCCAAAATTCTGATAGATGGCATCGAGAAATTTCTTTCCCCTTCCCTTGGCGCTTCGTGAATCGAGCGAAACCACCAAAAAGCCATACTCGGTCAGGGCGCTTGGCAGGGTGAAGGTTTCCCTGGCCCCATTGGTTTCAGGCCCGGCATAAACACCCACCAGCACCGGGTACCTCTTGTTGGGATCAAAGTTGGAGGGTTTGTGAAGCATGCCATAAAGGTCTGTTTTTTTGTCACCAGCCTTGAAGGTAAAAAGCTCCACCTTTTTGAGGCCCAGGCTTTCAAACTTGCCCATGTCG
Organism: uncultured Singulisphaera sp.; assembly: GCA_963923115.1. GTDB lineage: Bacteria > Planctomycetota > Planctomycetia > Gemmatales > Gemmataceae > SYLG01. The sequence goes on along the minus strand of CAWUOD010000648.1, from coordinate 807 downwards.
CTCTTTGCAAGCTCCGCCAATTGCTTTCCGGATGCATCCATCAAAAGTGTGGAGGGAGGCTCCTGATGCGTCTGGACGACATCCACAAAATGGCCAAAGTCGGGTGCAAGGGAAATCTGATGATGTTTTGAGGGATTCGTCAAACGGGTATCCCCCATCCCATCAAACCCAACACGGTGAAGCTGGAGCTTCATCGGGTTGTCGCCTGTGCGGGCCAAATAATAAAGGACACCCTTTGCCTCGTCGATATCCACAATATTGGCCACTTCGCTGTCATGGCGGGTCAACTGTGCGATCTGTTGCCCTTCAATGCTGTAGAGGTAATAATTCAAAAATCCGCTACGCTGGGACGCCCAGACAAACCGCTTGCCATCCTTGAGAAATCGTCTTTCCGGAAGGTTTTCAACCCAACTGTCAGGCCACTCCTCCCGTACGATTACTCGAACCTTGCCTGTTTGGGGATTCGCGGCGGCAAATTCCATTACCTTTTGCAATCGGTTTGTCCGAAAGAAATAAAGCTCCTTGCCATCGGCTGACCAGGAGATGTTGTAGACATAGTGCCCCACCACATCGTTGGTGAACGGCTTCCCATCACGAACATCGATCCTTGTCGATTTCCCTGAAACGGTGTCGTGGACAACAAGGTCGACGACAGGATTGTCCGTTCCGACTTTGGGATAGGCCTCGGTGTCGAGTTTGGTCTGTAGCTTGGTTTGGTCCAGGGCCAGGTAAAAGTCTTTGACTTTGGATTCATCAAACTGGTAACTGTCTCTTATACACATCTCCGAGCCCACGAGACCAGAGAGG
>CAWUOD010000647.1:0-2382 GCA_963923115.1 uncultured Singulisphaera sp. | reverse complement strand
GCTATCTGCCCGTTCATTTTCTTTGGTCGCAATATGCCCCTTTGGGCAACCATTCTTTCCTGGATCTTTTTTGTTGTCTGTGGAATGGCTTGGTTTTATGGTGGTCTGGTTTCCCTTGGACTTTCCCTGATGTGAGGAATATCTGGCCCCTTCTCCCAAACACCACTCCAACAAAATCCCCAATGAATGAAAAAGGCCGCCGGAAGTTCCGACGGCCTTTGATTTTTGGTGACAAAACCGGGCGATTTATGCCCCAGCCGTGGCGGGCTCGGGTTTGGCTTCCTCGGGCTTTGGAATGTCCACCACATCGAAGGCGATTCGCTTTTCGCCTTTCTCGTCGGTGATAACCTTGGTGTGGATCTCCTGGTGGTGGCCAAAAGCGCCCTTGAGAAGCTCTTCGGAGAGCGGATCCTCGAGGAAGCCCTCGATGGCCCGGCGCAAGGGGCGAGCGCCAAAGTCGAGGCTCGTGCCCTTTTCGATGAGAAGGTCCTTGGCTTCGTCGTTGACGATGAGCACAAGGTCCTTTTCTTTGAGTCGCTTGCCAACCTTGACCAGTTCGATGTCCACAATGGAGCGGATATCGTTCTTGGTCAGGCTGCGGAAGACGATGATATCGTCGCAGCGATTGAGGAATTCGGGCTTGAAGTTGCGCTCCATGGCGACCTTCAGGCTGTCCTTCATCTTGGCGTAGTTGGCCTCTTCATCACGGCGGTTGTGGAAGCCGAAGCCTCCCGCCTTGCCGGTGATTTCCTCGGCGCCGACATTGGAGGTCATGATGATGATGGTGTTCTTGAAGTCCACCACGCGACCGACATTGTCCGTGAGGCGGCCTTCTTCCATGATCTGGAGCAGCATGTTCCAGACTTCGGGGTGGGCCTTTTCGATTTCGTCAAGAAGGACGACCGAGTAGGGACGACGGCGGATTTTTTCGGTGAGCTGGCCACCTTCCTCATAGCCGACATATCCCGGAGGCGCGCCGATCAGACGGCTGACATTGTGCTTCTCGGAGTATTCCGACATGTCGATCTGAACGAGGGCGCTTTCGTCCCCGAACATGAACGCCGCCAGGCGCTTGGCCAACAGCGACTTACCAACACCGGTGGGGCCGGCAAAGATAAAGGTGCCGATGGGGCGCTTGGGATCCTTGAGCCCGGCGCGGCTCTTGCGAACGGCGCGGCTGATGGAGCTGATCGCTTCCTTTTGGCTGATGACGGCCTTGGCGAGTTCGTTTTCCATCTCCAAAAGACGCTTGGATTCGTCTTTTTCGAGACGCTTGAGCGGAACGCCGGTCATCTTGCTGACAACTTCGGCGATGATTTCCTCGTCGACGACGCCATCAATTTCCTTGGCCTTGTCACGCCATTCGCGGGTGATGGTTTCCTTTTTCTTTTTCAGCTTGTCCGCCTGGTCGCGAAGATGCGCGGCCTTTTCGAAATCCTGTTCGGCGACGGCGGATTCCTTCTCCTGGTTATACTTTTCGATTGTCTCGTCGATCTCCTTGAGATCAGGCGGACGGGTCATGGCTTTGAGACGAACACGCGCGCCGGCCTCGTCGATCACATCGATCGCTTTGTCGGGAAGACAACGGCCAGTGATATAGCGATCGGAAAGCTCGACGGCCGCCTTGAGGGCAGCGTCCTGGATCTGGACCCGGTGGTGTGCCTCGTAGCGGTCGCGAAGACCACGAAGGATTTCAAACGCCTCCTCCTTGGAGGGAGGGTTGACCATGATCTGCTGGAAACGACGCTCAAGGGCGCCATCCTTTTCGATGTACTTGCGGTACTCGTCGAGGGTGGTCGCGCCGATGCACTGGATTTCTCCACGGGCAAGAGCGGGTTTGAGCACATTGGAGGCGTCGATGGCGCCTTCCGCGCCCCCCGCACCCACAAGGGTGTGAAGCTCATCGATGAAGAGGATGGTGTTCTTGGCGCGACGGACTTCGTTCATGACCGCCTTGATGCGCTCCTCGAACTGTCCACGGTATTTGGTACCGGCGACCATCATCGCCAGGTCCAGGACAACGATCCGCTTTTCGCGGAGCAGTTCGGGGATGTTGCCATCCACGATCAGTTGGGCCAATCCTTCGACGATGGCAGTCTTGCCAACGCCTGCTTCGCCAAGGAGCACGGGGTTGTTTTTGGTGCGGCGGGAGAGGACCTGGACCACGCGTTCGATTTCGTTGGCGCGCCCGATGACGGGGTCGAGCTTGGTTTGGCGGGCCAATTCGGTAAGGTCGCGGCCAAAGCTGTCCAGGGCGGGAGTCTTGGATTTGCCTTTGGAGGGGCGTTCGCTTTTTTCGCCACTGCCCCGCTCGCCGCCGCTTTCCTCGGTTGGCATGGTATTGTGCCCCAAAAGGTTAAGGACTTCTTCACGAACTTCTTC
>CAWUOD010000646.1:0-2384 GCA_963923115.1 uncultured Singulisphaera sp. | reverse complement strand
CCGGTTCCCTGGGGAAACAGTCCGAAGGAAAACAGTCCGGTGACTTCCGGTCCCAATCTCCGGGACAACCAGATCGCGCATCTGTCCCGCGCCTTGAAACGCCGAACTCGATAACCCTTCTCCACCCCTCAGGCAGCCCCCTTGTCTTATATCCCCCACTTTCCAAAAAGTGGGGGGTAACCGATAAAGCAAATCCTCAATACCCCCTTCACACCACACACCCCTGGAGACCCTTCGAAAAAAAATTTTTATCTTTTTTGATTTTCCGATTCGGCCGGTCTATTAACGAATTGTCCAACAGGATCACTTCCAAAAAAACCATTCAAGGGAGATTTCTTCATGCGCTTAATGTCTTTTGTGTCTGCTATGGCTTTGTCCGTTCTTGCATTGCCAACCGTCCGATCGGAAGAGGCAAAGGATATTGTGGACACCGCTGTCAGCGCGGGTTCCTTCAAAACATTGGTAGCCGCGGTAAAGGCTGCCGAACTTGTCGAAACCCTCAAGGGCAAAGGTCCCTTCACCGTATTCGCGCCCACCGATGCCGCCTTTGACAAAGTGGGCAAGGAAAAAATCGAGGAGCTGCTTAAGGACAAAAAGGCCCTTGCGGAAATCCTCACCTATCATGTCATCGCGGGCAATGTGCTTGCCAAGGACGCGATTGAGCTGGATGGCAAAGCCGCGAAGACTGTCAACGGCAAGGAAGTAAAAATCTCCGTGAAGGGTGGCAAAGTATACCTCAACGGCAAAGCCGCCGTCATCAAAGCCGACATCAAAACCTCCAACGGTGTGATTCATGTGATCGACACCGTTATCCTGCCACCCTCCGAATAATTGGCTTCACATAAACCCTGATTGACAAGAATAGGGTTAATGGAAAATGTCAAAGGCCCTGGAAGAAATTCCAGGGCCTTTTGTTTTGAATGGCGCAATCGGGTCTATGGATTCCCATGACCTGCCCACGGGCAGATCCGCCTTCCCACAAAGACAATCACAACCGCCTCAAATGATCCGTTCAAACAGCCACCCTGGACTATGACCCTCTTTGGCAAATGTTCCCGCAGAGGTTGCACTTCTGTTGAGTATCGGAAGGCTTCCAAAGACCAAGAACCCCACCGCAGGCGGGACAAACGAAGGGATCACCGAACGATTTTTTGTGGGGCCGTATGGATCGTTTGGCCAATTGGTCTTTGTGCGGTTCCTGCCAAACCTCAAACTGGTTTCCATCGGATCCGACACAATGATATATTTGCCCCAGGTTCAATCGGGCAATGGCTTCTACCACCTCCGAGGGGGGAACGCCCATACCTTCCAGGCGGCTTCTCACCGGACATTTTTCCTCGGACGATTGAACATTTGTCGATCCATTCGGTCTCTTTTTCAGCTCAAGGACCATTTTCTCGTTTTCCGTCATGATGCAGGCAAATCCATCAAAGGTATTCCATTGGTTCGCGATGGACTTCGCCAAAATCGGTATTTCGTGTTCCAAAATCGCACCCGAGAACGCCTTCACCAAACAATTCGTCGCAAATTTGATTAACAGGGTTTCATTGAGGGGAACAGGGGCTTTTTTGATAGGCGGCCCTTCCATACCCGATCGATTTTCTTTCGGGTTAACCCACCACCGGATGGTTTCCCCATCCAGATTCACCCCCTCGGCGCTTTGCCCCCGGTTAAGTTGTTCGACCAAATCCGGCAAGTCCTCTTCCGCCATGCGCCAATCGGAAAGCAACACTTCCCTCCAGGAAAAGTCGCTTGGCACAACCTTAAAAATGTAAGCGCCCAAAGGCGTTCGGGTCAGAGGTAGAAAACAGAGTTCATTTTTGACAATAAGCGCCGCATGACCATCATAGGTCATCCATTGCCTTACCAGGGAAGTGACAAGTCCATCAGAATTGAGGTCATTGAAATCGGGGTCTGCCTCAAAGCTCTGGACAAGGGATTCCGCCAGTTGTCGGAGTTCCAGAGCTTTCCGGGGATTGCTGGGCATGGGGAATGGTACTCGGAAAAAATATCACCTGATGACAATGGAAGGCTTCCTCTTTGGATTTAGATGGAATTCCAAAATTCGCCAATCCCAAACCGGTCAATCTTTTTTCTCCGTAAACCCCTCCCACTCCCCTTTGCAAAGGGGAGCGAAAATCCGGGGGACCGCCTGGGGGGACGGTTTTGATTCCCCCCTGCAGCCCTCCTTGTGCCTCTCCGAATTCCGTGCGCCTCGCCATGCGCTAATGCCTTTGGATCAAGCCCCTCAACTCCCCAATTCCCACCTCACGCAGCGACTTGACCTATTCCCCCCTTTGCAAAGGGGAGCGAAAATCCAGGGGACCGCCCGGGGGGTACTGTTTTGATTCCCCCCTGCAGCCCTCCTTATGGCTCTCCAAATT
>CAWUOD010000645.1:0-2394 GCA_963923115.1 uncultured Singulisphaera sp. | reverse complement strand
ACGCACCCGCCGCCATGCGAAAGGAAACCACGGGAGAACTGTTCCCCGACTGGCCTGGGGTGGGTGGCTGATGCCTTGGTGTTTGACCTGATCCTTGAGGCGTCATAGTTTTCAGACCCGCAAAATGCCGCACAAGATCTCTTATTTTGGCGGGAGTCACCAGAGCGATTAGGCCAACAATTCTATCCACGGTGCGATTAAGAAATTCGGTTGCGGAATTGCACTACGTGTTTATAGCTGTGAAAATGAAGGATGACGAATGATAGATTGGAAGCATTGAATGTTGCCCGAAGTCGGTCAAATCATTCCTGCCCCTGCCAGTGATGCAACTGGCCAAACTACCCCTTTACCGCAGCAAACCCTCGAGCAGTCGGAGGGCCCGGCAGAGCCGGAAATGGCTGCTGTCATTCCCGGTTATCGCCTTAAACAGGAAATCGCATGTGGCGGCATGGGAATCGTTTATGCCGCGGAGTGCGTTACCTTTGGCCGTGAGGTGGCTGTCAAAGTAATGAGGCAGGGGCATTCGGTCGCGGTCTTCAACCGCGAGGCGCGGATCACTGCCCGCTTGCCTCACCCGGGCATACCACCCATTCACTCGTTGGGAACGCTGACCAATGGTCGACCGTACCTTGTAATGAAATTGATCCGGGGTGAAACGCTCGACAATATTCTTAAAAAACGCGTGGATTTATTGACAGCGCGTGGCAAATTGATTGCCGTTTTTGAACAGATCTGCCAAGCAGTTGGCTACGCCCATTCGCAGGGAATTATTCATCGCGACCTCAAACCGGCGAATGTGATGGTGGGAGCCTTTGGCGAGGTTCAAGTGATGGACTGGGGGCTGGCCCGGGAGGTCAGGGGAGCCGATGAAACCACCAGCCAAACTTTGGCGGACGACGCTGGTCTGACGGTGGCGGGACAGGTGAAGGGTACACCGGCATATATGGCGCCGGAGCAGGCGCGCGGCGAGGAGGTCGATGCCCGGGCTGATGTTTTCGCATTGGGAGGTATTCTCGCCGCCATTCTAACAGGGCAGCCACCTTTCTCAGGCGACAGCGTCATGCAAACGATCGCGCGTGCGGCTAAGTGCGATCTTAACGATACTCTCGGCCGCTTGGATGACTGCGGGGCAGACCCGGAATTAATCAGTTTGTGCCGGGAATGCCTGAGGGAGTCTCCGGCGGATCGCCCATTAGATGGTGTGTGTCTTAGCGGAAATGTGGCCAAGTACCGTGCCGATGTTGATTTGAGGCTGCTCCAAGCGGAAAGGGATCGGGCGGCCGGCGAAGCGAAGGCCATGGAACAAGAAAATACCCGTCGGGAGGCTCAGGAAAAATTTTCTGAAAGGCTTGCTCGCAAACGAATGCAGTTGGCTTTGGTAAGCGTTTTGGCGCTTCTTGCCATGGCGGGCGGATGTGGATCGATATTTTGGATGTTGTGGGGCAAAGCAGAACGGAATCACAAGGAGGCACTATCAGCCCGCAAGGTGGCGGAGGATGCCAAGGCGCGGATTGAAGTGTTTGACTACGGCGGCACAATTCGATTGGCGCATCAGGAATGGCGGGATGGCCGCAACGAGACCATGGCCAGCTTGCTCAAAGGCACGGATCCCAAGTTGCGCGGCTGGGAGTGGCACTTTCTTAATCGCCTTCACGCATCCTCAAAGCACACACTCAGGGGGCATGAGGGGTTTGTCACCGCGGTATCATTTAGCCCTGATGGCAAACTGATCGTCACTGGAAGCGAGGACGAAACCGCGAAGATCTGGGATTCGGACAATGGCCGGGAACTGTGGGCACTCAAGGGACACAAGGGGGGGGTTAATGCGGTTTCCTTCAGCCAAGACTCCAAGTTTGTGGTGACAGGGAGCGGAGATTTCGGCAAGCCCGGGGAAGCCAAGGTTTGGGATGTGAAAAAAGGCGAGGTGTTGTTGTCCCTGACAGGACATAAGAATGCAATCAAAGCAGCCGCATTCAACCATGATGGCACCAAGATCGTGACGGGAAGCCGGGACCAGACTGCAAGGATTTGGGACGCATCCACCGGCAAGGAATTATTGGTCTTAACTGGACACAGAGGGGGCTTGACAGCAGCTTCGTTCAGCGCCGATGGAACGCGGGTGGTGACAGCAAGCATGGATGGAACTGCGAAAATATGGGATTCAAAAACAGGCCTTTTATTAAGTAGCCTTGAGGGCCATACGGAACAGGTTTTGTCCGCTTGTTTCAGCCCTGATGGCAGGATGGTGGCAACCGGTGGAATGGACCAAAAGGCGAAGGTGTGGAATGCCGACTTGGGAACGGAATCAATTAGCCTTGATGGGCACACAAGCGGCGTGGCGTGCGTTTCATTCAGTGGTGACAGCAAGCTGGTGGTTACGGGAAGTTTCGATAA
>CAWUOD010000644.1:0-2396 GCA_963923115.1 uncultured Singulisphaera sp. | reverse complement strand
AACTGGCGCGCCATGGGAACCCGCGCCGGGGGCGAATTGATCTCGGAATAACATCATGGAAAACACCCCGCCTGTCCCGGGACAAAAACCCTGGAAGCTCATTATCGGTTCGGTTATGGCACTCCTTTTGCTTTTGGGAGTTGTCGCATGGCTTATTCGTCCCGCTTCGACTCCCCAACCCGGGGCCGAGGGAAAGGAAATCGCCCTGGCCTTCCTGGAACAAGTTCGACAGGGAAAAACCGCCGACGCATGGAATGACAGTTCCGCCGAGTTCAAATCCTACATGGGAAAGGACACCTTGCGCGATTTGGCAAAAAAGACACCCGCCCTTCGCGAGAAATTGGACTTTGTTTCCATGGAAACAACCAGGGTCAACGGCCTGGATCGCAAAATTTTTGCTTTCCGGGCTCCGAAATCCTTGAAGCAAATCAAGGTTACCCTGGCGCCCGATCCGGGTTCCAAACCCTTGACATTCCGGGTGGAACATATCGAGTTGGACTAGGCGACCGTTCCAATTCACGCGAACCAAACTCTCACGATAGCCATCCTTTTCCGGGGTGGCTTTCTTTTTTCATACACTATCTGCCATAACCCCAACCCCCTTGCAGCATCCGCGTCTCCACCCAATAAAAGATCAATACCCAATAACAAAGGTCCTGTTTATATGATAACAATCAAACGCCTCTGTGCCTTGCTCATCATTGGGGTCTTTTGCCCATTGTTATTTGGCGCCGAAAAGGTCCTGCCTCTCCCTGGGGAAAATTTTGAGGTTTCCGGTCGCCCCGCCTTTTTGATTCCGGGAAAAAAAGAAGGCTTACCCATGGCAAAGCCATGGGTTTGGTATGCGCCCACCCTTCCGGGTTTGCCCGGCAAGGAAGAAAAATGGATGTTCCAACATTTCCAGGATGCTGGAATCGCCATAGGTGGTATTGATGCTGGGGAATCCTACGGCAGCCCCAAAGGAAACCAACTCTTTTCGGATTTTTACAAGGCAATGACCGCGACCCGGGGATATTCCACAAAGCCCGTCCTTTTGGGGCGAAGCCGAGGGGGACTCATGACCCTTTCCTGGGCCACCGAAAACCCGGACAAAGTGGCGGCCTTCGCCGGAATCTATCCTGTTTGCAACCTGGCCAGCTACCCGGGAATGGAAAAAGCTGCTCCCGCTTTTGAATTGTCTACGGATCAACTCCGCGAAAAACTGAAATCCTACAATCCGGTGGACCGCCTTTCCGGATTGGCCAGGGCCAAAGTTCCGATGTTCGCCATCCATGGCGATATCGACAAGGTCGTCCCCCTGGAACTCAATTCCGGATTGGTCAAAAGCCGTTATGAGGCATTGGGCGCAACCATGGAACTTGTTATTCCCAAAGGCCAGGGGCACAACATGTGGACCGGTTTTTTCCAGAGCGGGGAACTCGTCCAATTTGTGAAAGCCCACGCCTTGCCCAAAAAATGACAAATCAGGTCGACAGGGTAGGTAAAAAGCGGGAAAAACAGAAAAGCTTGAACCCTCAGAAAAAAAACAAGAAATTCCAATGACCGGAATTTTATGAGTGACCTCCGCATTCTTTTTCAGGATCACTCAAAAGGGAAACGAACCTGTTGGATCCACTCCGAAAGGGCCCTGTTTTCGCGTGAAGTGAAAACTACTCCTCCACAGCCCGGGAATTCCTGACAACAGCCATGTTGTAAGCCTCTTCCAAAAGGGGTTTGACCGAGGACTCAAAAAGCCCCTCGCTTGGACAAAGGACAGAAATCCAGGACTGGGGGGCATAAACCGGATGTGGGATGATTTGATCCAGGACTGAAAAATCATGGCCGGTATCGACTGTGCCCGAGTCTCCCGGTGCCATTGGCTGTGGGCCTAAAAGTCTCCGATAAGTTTCCCTGCCCACCCCAATATTCAGTCGATAAACCCCGGGACGATCAAGCCGGGATACCTTGTCAAATTCATTATCTTCACCCGCAAGCGTCGCGAATGGGTATTTGCGACCCTCGCCATAAAAATAAAAAGTGTATCCGAAAGCCACAGTGGTCTCCACCCCGGGAAACCCGTCCACGATATACCTTGAGACCGCCTCTTCGTCCATTTGTTATTTCCTCCAGCTTTTTCCTGTTTTATGGATTGCGCAAAGCTCGTGAAAATGGGGAGCCCTTTCACGGTTTACACCCGAAATTTCGCTGACTTGGCTTGCAGGAATAGGCGATACCAACCGGCATATAACCACCAGACCCTCCGATCATACCCGAAAAGGATTTTGAAACCCTTCCACGGTGGGCCGAACACCATAGTGTGGTTCTTCGTGCCAATGGGGAGATGTGAAAAACTCTTGTGCTTCGGCAGGAAGCCGAGATCCTTGAGTTCAAAGCCAAGATCAAGGCGCTCAAGGAGG
>CAWUOD010000643.1:0-2399 GCA_963923115.1 uncultured Singulisphaera sp. | reverse complement strand
TTGAATTCGAGGAGCCGGAACCGGAGGAATTCGACGATCGGGATGAGCTCGAGACATTTGTCAATAGCCTGACCAAAAGCTCACCCAACAAACTCATTACGACAAGGCCAAAAATCAGACCCATTAGACGGATATTCAGTCGCATGTCCCCGTTGCAAATATGACTGAATTCGTGCGCCACTACCCCCTGGAGTTCATCCCGGTTCAGATTCTCAATACAACCCCGGGTGATCCCGATAACCGCATCGGACGGGGAATATCCCGCCGCGAACGCATTTATGCCGGATTCTTCGATCAAATAGACAGGCGGCACGGAAATCCCCGCCGCGAGGGACATTTCCTCGACTATGTTCAAAATCCGCCTGGAGGCGGGATCAAGTCTGCCTCCAGGATGAAGGAGTTTTCCACCAAGGGATTCGGCGACACTTTTGCCTCCCCCAAAGGACAGTTGGACCGTTTTGACCAGTGATCCCCCACCAATCACCAGAGTGAAAAACACCACCATCCCGGTGGATGCGAGCCAAAATCTTGAATCGTTGTATTTGCCGTCGAAAGCGAACCAAAGCGCTGTTTCAAAGCTCCCAACAATCAGAAGAACGGCACTTGCCAAAAGAGCGAGAAGCCAAAGGGTTTGGCCCCTCGCTTTGTCCTGGTGCTCGAAGAAATTCATGCTGAAAGATCCTGGAGGCCACTCAAGGCGAGGTTTTTATCCTCGTTAGAATTTGACCTGGATGGATTCCCGATCAGCGGGATTTTCGAGTTCAAACAGACTGGCAGGATAAAAACCGAACATTCCCGCAAGAACCACGGCGGGAAAGCCCTCGCGGTAGGTGTTGTAATCGGTCACCTGATCGTTGAATCCCTGGCGGGCAAAAGCCACGCGGTTTTCCGTCGAGGAGAGTTCCTCCTGCAGGTTGGCCATGTTTTGATTGGCCTTGAGGTCGGGATATGCCTCCGCCAAGGCAAAAAGCCGGCCCAAACCCGCTTGCAATTGACCCTCGGCGGCAGCGAGTTGTCTCATTGCCTCGGGATCACCCGGATTGGCCGCGACTTTGCTTGTTATGTTCGCGGCCGAGTTGCGGGCGGCGATCACCGCCTCAAGGGTTCCTCTTTCGTGGGCCATGTAGCCTTTGACAGTTTCCACAAGGTTGGGAATCAAATCGTGGCGTCTTTTAAGTTGCACATCGATTTGGCTAAATCCGTTTTTGTAACGGTTGCGCTTTGACACGAGGTTGTTGTAAACGGAGATCGCATAAAGGATCACCAGACCGGCAAAGCCTGCGACGGCAATCAGAACGATCAGTATGCCAGAAAAATCAGAGCCAGCTTGTGCAAACATCGGGGAAAACTCCAGGGGGAGTGTGATATGAGGTTGGAGCACTTGGGAAATTATATCCGGAGCGCATGGGTTGGGAACAAAATCCGAATTCCAATGCCTAATGTGAAAAATTGGGGAACAAGTGCCTACTTTGGAACAAAAGGAGGCCATTCCTTTTCCCGTCCCTACCAATACTTGCGTGATCCCCATCCAGTGGGAAAAAAACCATATCCGGAGTACCAGAAATGATCAGAATATTTGCTTTTGGTGTCCTTTTCGCGGCTCTAAGTCTTGGAAACACAATCGCAGCCGAACCCACATCCAAAAACCTTCAGGGAACCTGGGTGAAAAGCTTTGATGATTTCAAACTGGAACTCACCTTCACCGATAACAAGCTCAATATCAGCGTGGCAAAAGGTGACGCCAAATTCCAACTCGACACCGACTATTTCGCGGGCCGGGATGGCACGGTTTTTGGCCGCATCATTTCAGTCAAGGAAGAGGGAATCACCCCCGCAACGGAAAAGGGCGACCTCTTTTCCATGGTTTTTGATGTCCAGGCCGGAAAAGTCATTGTCAAGGACCTGAAAGGCACCAACACCAGTGAGGATGCCAAAAAGCTCGTCGAAGGGGAATACAAGAAGAAATAGGACCACAAAAAAGAATGGAATGAGGCGCCAGAAGATCAGCGCTCCGGGATTTTGCAAAACGGTTCCCGGTCTCTGCACAAATGTTTGTCAAATTTCTGGTCCCCCGATTTCGTTGATGGAATGTCGGGGACCTTGCCGGGACAGTTAGTGCCACCTGGCATAAATCCTTTCAAAACCCCAGGTGGAAACGGTTTCCTGTCATTCCTTTTTTTTGGGACAGCTTTGGCGGATAAAATGGAGTGTGTAGGGTATCCTGGATCGTTGACCCGGTCCACCCTCCGTGCAGGGGGTGACCCAAGCTAGCGTGATCCAGGGATCGCACATTTCCCTCCCCATATATGGGATTTTCAAATGAGTGTATCTGGCGGAGATTGGCCCACTATCGAGGATTGGCAGGCGGCCCTCCAGGAGCCTCACCGTCATTTCCTTGA
>CAWUOD010000642.1:0-2403 GCA_963923115.1 uncultured Singulisphaera sp. | reverse complement strand
CGTCAGATGTGTATAAGAGACAGGGCGGAAGGATCCTCAAGAAACTCGAATCGGGTTGCACCTTTTTTGGCTAGCTGGTCGATGTCGGTTTGCCACCACGGCTTTTCCAGCCCCAAACGCATCAGGCGCGTCCGCTTCCCCTTCATCACAACAACTGGTTCCCCCCCCGGCAGGAGGCTGATGACCCGGTCATAAGCCTCCGACCATTGGGGCATCCCAAAAAGCAAAACCGAATAATCCCCATTGGGCAACGGGTCTTCATGGACCAGGGTGGATGAAACCATCCGAAGGATGGGGCCATGGAACACAGCAGCCACGACAATCGAAGCCGCCAAAAAGAGTATCAAGAACCGGATTGTCCGAATGATCCCCCATCCTTTTGGAGCGACCCCCTCGCGACTTGTTGAATCGGCCTCCAATCGACCGTTTTCTCCGGGATTTTTTGGGCCTTCGGCGGGATCCTTATCCATTGGGTGCCCTTTTTTTCATGGGGCGAAACGATGGATTTTTGGTTTGGGCAACTATCCCAAGGGCAATATCCAAAAAAGTCGGCGCCAAAATTTCCGGACTCATTCCGTTAACCGGTCCTGTTTTCCCGGACAAAAGTGCGCCATGGCATCCCGAGTTTCGAGCGGCACCAATATCGGAATCCCGATCCCCGATCATCCATGAGGCGGCCAAATCGATATTCAGGTCCCTCGCCGCCCGCTGGAGCATTCCCGGAGCAGGCTTTCGGCACTGGCAATCGATTCCCCACTCAGGATCGCCGCCATCAGGGTGATGGGGACACCAATAAACCCCATCCAGCATGAGCCCCTCCGACGCGAACATCTGCCGTAGCCTATCCTCCATGGGGCCCAGAGCCTCCCTGGGAAAAAGCCCCCGGGCGACCCCGGATTGGTTGCTGATGATCACAAGCCTGAACCCGGCCCGGGACAAAAGCCCAAGCCCCTCCACGACACCGGGCGAAAACAAAAACTTTTGGGGATCGCTATTATAGGGAATATCCTCCATCAGCGTTCCATCCTTGTCAAGGAAGGCCGCGGGGAAAGGACCCGTCGGATTTGGCACGACACAATTTTCCCGGTTTGCCGCGCTCATGGCGCCTCCTCCATGACTTTTTGGCCTTCGCCTGCCAAATGGCCCGCGATGGCAAGACTGGCGGTCGCGCCCGGGCTTGGGGCATTAAGGACATGAAGCATTCCCGGCTGGCGGGCCAGGTCAAAATCCTGGACCAGAGTTCCGTCCGGACGCATGGCCTGGGCGCGGATCCCCGAAATGCCCGGAAGCAAATCCCCCGGCTGGATCCCCGGCACCAACCGGCAAAGCTCCCTTGCAAAAACCTTTCGGGATAGGGTCAAAAAGAGTTCATGCAGGGTGACGGAGGGAAATTTGGCCATAAATCGCCATAGCCCCGGATAAGTCAGGGCGTCCCAAAGGTCCCGAAAATCGGGTCTAAAAAATTGGTAACTCTCCCGACCCAACGCGAGGAAAGCATTTGGGCCCACCTCGATTCCCCCTTGAATCATGCGTGTGAGGTGTACTCCCAAAAAAGGAAGGTCGGGATTGGGCACGGGATAGATCAGGTTTTTGACGCGATCATGCCATTTGGGATGGAGCCTGAAATATTGGCCCCGAAAGGGAACAATCCGGTTTTCGGGGACATACCCCGAAAGACGGGCGATGCGATCACATTGAAGCCCCCCACAGTTGACAACCAGATCCGCCAACAGGGAATCGGACTCACGACCTGGAGCCGGGTCGGACCCGGGCGCGGATAGACCAACCCGCCAATTTTTCCCTTTATTCCCCAGGGAAACCACCCGGGTGCCAAGCCAAATTTTTCCTCCCAAATCCTTGATATCACGAACCATGGCGCGAGCCACCGAGGGATAATCCACAATTCCCTCCTGGGGGACCCGAAGGGCGCCGGCACACCGAATTCCCGGTTCAATGGTTTTTGCCTGGTCGGGGGTCAACCTTTCCAATCCCAAAAGTCCGTTGGCCCGCCCGCGTTCCAGAAGGGCCTCCATCCTGGGCAATTCGGAGGCATCGGCCGCCACGACAAGTTTGCCACAGATTTCGTGCGGAATGTTTTTTTCAACGCAATAAGCGGTCATGGAGTGAATGCCCTCCACCGCCATGCGCGCCTTCAGGGAACCGGGCTGATAGTAGAGCCCGCAGTGGAGGACTCCCGAGTTATGGGAGCTTTGATGCGCGCCTGGACGAGATTCTTTTTCCAGAAGGGTGACCCGAAAACCCCGCAGTGCAAGTTCCCTTGCCGTCGCAAGTCCGACCAATCCCCCACCAATGACCGCCGCTTTTGCCACACACCACCTGTTGCCTGATCCCTGGAATCCATTCAGAAAGGATACCTTTTTTTGTAAATTTTACTTACCTTTT
>CAWUOD010000641.1:0-2403 GCA_963923115.1 uncultured Singulisphaera sp. | reverse complement strand
TTTCCTTAAAGGGCTCAAGGGCCGCATCGACTTTGGCTTTCCAATCCGGGGGCATTTTGTGGCCCAATCCCGGGGCGATCATGTGGGTAAGCCTGTCCTTGGGCATCCCTGGAGCCTCAAGTGCTTTCCCTATGGTCAGGGCAGCATCTTTTTGGGGATCGTCACCGCCTGAATAAGCCACCGCGGGAACCATGGCAAGGTTCCGGGCAGCCTCAAACGCATCGTAACGGGCGAGAATTCGCTTTTTCCAGTCCGGCAGGTTTGCCGGAATCAGTTTGGTATAGCCGATGGATTTGGTGAACCCGGCCCCGGGTTGGATGGCATAAAAACGGTCAGCATGGTGGAGTCCCAGGTGCCAGGTCCCCGCACCACCCATGGAAAACCCGCGCAAAAGAACCCGATTGGCATCCAGGCGGGCTTTCCCCCCGGTATTTTCCCGTCGAAAAAGGTCATCCATTGCCTCCAGGACATCGGTTTCCCCTGCAAATCGGTAGGCGTTGTTACCCCGCCCAAACACCTCGAGAATTACCGCCTTTTCGGCGCTTGGCCTGGCGGCATCATGTTGAACAAGAAATAGCCCCTCGGTAAGCCCATCACTTCGCCCATGAAGGACCACTTCCACAGGCCATGGCCCAACAGCCAAGTCATATTCCTTGGGAAAACGGACGGCGTAGGGCTGAAGGGAATCGTCGATTCGACTTTGGTAGGCCCGGGTTTCAAATTGGGTCCGGGGAACCCAGGGTTTGGACTGGGTCGCCAGATTGCCTTCACTGGTTTGCGCCAACAGCCTGGCTCGGGCGAGCCCGGTTTCCGCCACCCTGGCCAAACGATTGGCACCGCCTTTGACCTCGTTTTCCCCGAGATCCAACCCCATTTTCAATGCCCGGGAATAGACCGCCACATCATGAAACCGGGATTTTCCTGTCCCCTGGAACCTGGGTCGTATCTCCGCCAAAACACCAGTCAATTTTGTCTGCAAATCGCGAAGGGCTTCAGGCGACGGAGCGGCTCCGGAAGGCGCTCCGGGGGGAATAGGAGAAATCGGCTTGGGGGCGGGTTTCCCCTCACCCTTTTGGGAGGATGAAATGGGGGAGTCGATTTTGGGAACCGATTTGGTGGGAGGGCGATTTTCAGGCGAGGGTGGCCGAACAGGAGAAGACTCCTGGGCGTGGAGGGCCAAGTCGAAAACCGGGAAAGAATCTCCCGTAAGCAACCCTATCCCGGCCAAAATCCCAACAACAAGGCTAGCGGATGGAATCGCGCAGCAGGTCGATAAACTCCTTGACGGAAGTATCCTGGAGCCTTTTGCCACGATCCTTGAGCTTTTCCTCGAATCGGATGGCAGTATCCTGCATGCGCTCATGGGTTTCCTCCGACCCACCCACAACAAGAAAGTGTTCTGATTGGGTGATCCGCTTTTCTTCGTCCCGATTGTCCAAGCCTACGGCGAGGATGCCAGCGGCACCAACTTTGACATCTTTCCCTGATCCCCGGCCACCTTTTTTGGGTGTGCCTTCGCCGGAATTGGCCCCGGTTTGGGAGGGGAAGTTATCGGAATCCGGCTTCCTGGCGCGCATGAATAGCTCCCGTGAAAAGTTCCTACGGGCTATTTTAGGTTAAAAACGGGATCAAAACCGGACTTTTTTGCCAAAAACCGCATCAAGTTAGTGGGCTTGGCCCTTTACAGACCTCACCCCTCAGGCGAAAATGATGTTTAGGATGTAAGGACAACTCTCCTCCCGGGCTTCGCTTGGGCAGGTGGGTTTTTTGTTTTTGATCGTGTTAGGTTTGCGATCCGAAGGTCCCATCCAATTCACCCCTATTTGATGAAGGAAGGGTTTATGGCCACCGATCGTGTGCCTATGACCCGTACAGGGTTTGAAAAAAAGCGGGCAGAACTGGAACGGATGGAATCGCACGACATGATCGAAATCACCAAGCGGGTGGCGGAAGCCCGTGCGCTTGGTGATTTGAGCGAAAACGCCGAATACCATGCCGCCCGAGAGGACCAAGGGCTCCTTCAAGCCAAGATCGACTCCCTCCGGGATGAATTGGCCCGCGCGGCCATCATTGATCTTAGCACCTTACCCCACGGGACCGTTGTTTTTGGTTGCCTGGTCAAGATCAAGGATCTGGCCACCGGAAAATCTTCCGCGTATCAGCTGGTCGGCCCAGGCGACGAGGATTACGAAAAAAACAAAATCCTCACAAGCAGCCCACGCGGCAAAGGCCTTCTTGGAAAAAAAATCGGTGATATAGCCGAGGTTCAACTTCCAAAAGGAATCTATCGCTACGAGATTTTGGACATCTCTTTTCCAGACTAGCGAAACCAAGGCCCCTGAATTCCCCAGGGGCCCTTTCTTTTTTCCGACTTGTCCGCCGCTGTCTCTTATACACATCTCC
>CAWUOD010000640.1:0-2407 GCA_963923115.1 uncultured Singulisphaera sp. | reverse complement strand
ACACTTCGGACCCGCGAATGGGAAGGCCACGCGGAAATCTCCGTGATAGACACGGGAATTGGCATCCCCGCGGAATACCGTGAACGGATATTTGAACGATTTTTTCGAATGGACCCATCAAGAACCTCGGATGGCATGAATTCAGGACTTGGGCTTTCCATCGTAAAGGGATTTGTGGATTTGATGGGTGGGGCCATTTCGGTGGAAAGCGCACCCGGAAACGGAAGTATTTTCCGACTGATTCTCCCCTTGGCCCATGAACTCAAAGCCAAGTCGGTTCCGGCGATCTGATTCCAGGAAGAACCGAGGCCAAAGACTGAAAAAAAATGCCGGGCGGTGGAACCACCCGGCGGATAAGCCGAATCCTCTCCCCATGATTCGGCCCACACCACTAGTCTAAAGCCTTTTCAAAAACCATCGGCGAAGGAATGATCAACTATTGGGGAAGAATTGATGAAGAGGCCGATCATCTGTTTCGGCGACACAAACCGATTCCACCTCGGTTAAGGGACGGGTTGCCATTCCAGACCAAGCGAAGTCCCCTTTTCCCTGCGGGAAAGAATATCCCATGGCGTGTTGGGGTATTTTTTGCTTAGGGCTTCAAAAGTCTTTTTGCTCGACTTGGCCAGTTTTTTCCCTTTGCTGTCCCCCTGTGGCGCGGGAATCGAGGCCAGGTCCCAACCCCCGTGGATTTTCGGGTCCCTTTGGGGCGCCTCCTTGCGCATCTGGCCCAGCATCGATTCGTACTCCCAAATATAGGATGCCTCGGCCTCGAGCTTTGCCGTGATAAAATCATAGTTGGCACGCCAATAGGGAGACAGTTCGTCCTTTTCCTCTGCCGTGGCCTCCATCTCCGCGAGGTCTTCGTCCAGCAAACCAAGAATAAAAGCGACACTTCGCTGATTGGTTTCGACATTTCGCTTGAGGATGGCATCCTCGGCGGCGCGAAATCCGCCCCGAAGCAGCCGAAGATTTTGCTCTTTGCGAATCTCTTTTTTCTTGATCATCGATTCGACCAGGGGACGGACATCGGCCGGAATGGAATCACGACCGGAGATGGCCCATAGGTGTGCACGGGCTTTTTCCATGAAAAGATAGGCCTTGTTTTCCCTGGGTGGCGCTCCGGCCTTCGCGGCATCCTCTATCCCCTTGGATTTGGGATCGCAAAGCGAGGCAAAAAGTGCCGGATCAAAAAGGTCGTCGGGGGTATCGCCTTTTACCGGGGGAAGGTGTATCGCTTTGAAAATGTTTCCGGTCCTTTCGACGAGCAGCTTGTCCGGAGGCTGTCCACCCGCGACCCTGGGGGCCGCCGCGGGATCCGCGGCTTCCTCGATTTCCGTTTCGATCATTTTCCCCATCGACTGAAGCGCCTGGGCCTTGCCCAGTTCCTGGGATTTTTGGGTTAGAAGCAGACTGGTTTCCCTTGCGATTTTTTCGACTGAAATGGGGTCGCCAGGCTTTTGAATCTGCCCTTTGAGTCCATCATTGAGGACTTTGGACAACGAAGATAGAAAAATCCCCGCGGGATCCATGTCGGTCTCCCAGGATCGCTCGGATTCCTTGCAGGAGGTGATCACTTCCACCCCTTCGGGAGCGGCAGCGATCGCGGCGGCCAATTCCGCTGACATCGCCTCACCACCCGGTCGTTCCTGTCCAAAGCGGACATTGCCATGGCAAACATCAAGGACCAGGATTTTTTGTCTTGCCTTGCAGGCTTTCAAATCGGCGAAAACCGTGTCCAATGGGATCAGGGTCTGGACATCATCAAGGACACCCTCAAAGGGAACGAGGTAGGCTTTTTTGTCGGCGATGGTGGCATGTCCGACAAAAGTCACAAATATCCTGTCCTGGGGTCGGGACTGGGCGAGAAATTCGCCCAGGGTTTTTTCAAAAACGGGTTTTAGAAGAGGCTGGGGGGCTTTATCGTTTTTTTCGGAGACCCAAAGAACCTGATCCTTTGGAACATTGAGTTTTCCCTTCGAGAGAATATCGGGGAGTTGGGCGAGCGCATTTGAGTTGTTTCCTCCATGAGCAGCCACCGGATTGGCATAAAGATAATTATGCACCGACAAAACAAGCGCCCGGCGAGGGAACGCCCCGCCCGCGACCTTGGCATCCCCTTTGGCCCCCGGTTTGGGTCCAACTCCCGGTTTGTTTCCGGCGACCTCTCCCGCACCAATCAGGATGCCCCCGTTTTTGGCCGGCCAAAGGACCAACGCGATCACTCCAACAAAAAGGATCAGGGCCAAGGCGCCCAAACCAAGGGTCAGGGCCCAACCACCCGTTTTGCCCGACGCGACGGATCCGTTGTAGCGCACGGGGGCGCTGGATGCTGGTTGTCCAAACGGATCGCCAGTATGGGTACTGTCTCTTATACACATCTGACGCTGCCGACGATACTCCTTGT
>CAWUOD010000639.1:0-2409 GCA_963923115.1 uncultured Singulisphaera sp. | reverse complement strand
AAAGTCCCGGCCACAAAATGGATCGAATCCCAAATGGACTCCGCCTCAAGCCTTTTGCGATTCATCCGCCAAAGCCATTGGTTGGCGGGATCGATTTCGGCGTTCGCCTCATTGTTCCGACTCTCCCTCTGGTAGGTCGCGGAGAGCATGATGGTTCTGTGGAGAGATTTGATGCTCCATCCCTGCCGGATAAATTCCAACGCGAGCCAATCGAGCAGTTCGGGATGGGTGGGGCGCATGCCCATCTGCCCAAAATCGTTTGGCGTCCCGACGATCCCCCTGCCGAAATGCCCCTGCCAGATCCTGTTCGCCATCACCCTGGCGGGAAGGGGATTGGAGGGATCGACCATCC
This sequence comes from uncultured Singulisphaera sp., assembly GCA_963923115.1. GTDB lineage: Bacteria > Planctomycetota > Planctomycetia > Gemmatales > Gemmataceae > SYLG01. The sequence continues at coordinate 2,057 of CAWUOD010000639.1, read as the reverse complement.
AGTTCGCGAGTGCTTTTCGTCTTTCCAGGATCCCTTTTTGCATGTCGGGTCCGAACCCATGATCAACCCCGTTGGCGAGCCGAATTGCATGGGGAAATTGTGGTCCAACCTCCTCGCGGGATCGGTTGATTTCCCCACGGTTGAGCAAAAAAACCTTTTTGACCAATTCAGGCCGCTCATGTCCCAGTATGCTAACGGACGGGATTTCGAACAATCCGTCAAACGGTTCTCCCTGTGCGGTTGAAGGCTGGACGGCGAGCACTTCCCCGGCCAGGCGCTCCATCAGGTCCCGCTTTTCGGTTTTCTCCGCGGGAGTCAGGTCCCGCCCCCGGGTTTTGGCCTCGAAGATCCGATAGGCCCGCCTGGCCTCATCCAGCGCCAACACGCGCGGATAGTGCTGTTTGTAATCGGCGATACCCATCGCCGAGACGATCGGAACCTCGATCTCTTTGCTGGGGGCGAAAATGGCCTGCAGCCCGTAGTAATCTTTTTGACTGATAGGATCAAACTTGTGGTCGTGACAACGGGCACATCCAAATGTCAAACCCAAAAAAGCGGCGCCTGTCGCATCGACCCAATCGGAAAGGGTTTCATTTCGTATCTTTTTGCCGTCCATGTTGGATTCATGGATTTGGGGCCCAAGCGTGTAAAACCCCGTTCCAATACGGGCCTCCTGATGCGCCCGCTTTTCCGGACTCAGGACATAGTTCCCGTCCAGGTCAATGTCGTCCGGCCAGATCTCGTCCCCGGCAATTTGTTCCTTTACAAATCGGTCATAGGGTTTGTCATCATTGAACGATTTGACGACATAATCACGATAGCGCCAGGCGTTACGGTAGTAGATATCGGTTTCGTACCCGCCGCTGTCGGCATAACGGGCCACATCAAGCCAATGCTTGCCCCAGCGTTCCCCATACTGGGGGGATGCAAGGAGTCGGTCAACCACCCTGGCGAAAGCTTCCTGGGAGGAGTCGGCCTCGAAGGCCAGAATTTCTCCCGGAGTGGGAGGAAGTCCAGTCAAATCGAAAGTGGCCCGGCGCAAAAGAGTCCGGGCATCCGCCCGTGACGCCGGGGCCAGGCCTTTTTCCGCCAATTTTTGATTGATAAAGGCGTCGATCGGATTATTGATTCCCTTGTTTCCGGGAATTTGGGGGGGAACAACGGGTTTGATCGGCTGAAACGACCAAAAAGTGCGGGGATCGGCAACGGTGGAGGTTTTGTTGGTTTCTTTTGGATCGCGGGGGTCGCCGGCCCCCATTTTGATCCAGGTTTCGAATTGGCTGATTTGTCGCGAAGCCAGCTTTCCACCCTGGTTTTCCGGCGGCATTTTGAGATCATCGCGGGAATGGCGAATGGCCTGGACCAGAAGGCTTTTTTCGGGGTCGCCTGGCACAATCGCAGGGCCATTGTCGCCCCCTTTTTTCCACCCGTTTGCGGAATCGAGACGAAGGCCCCCTTTTTGCTTTTCGGGGCCGTGGCAGGAAACACATTTTTCCAACAAAAGAGGCCGGATGTTGGTTTCAAAGTAGGCTATCGCCGACTCCTGGCCCACCAGGTCCTTTTCAAGGGTTGGTGTGCTCCAAAAAAAACCGACCAATCCGAGCAGTATCAGTTTTCCGCAAGGGACATGGTTCAAAGGCATCATGGGCGGCCCTTTCCCCGGCGGGACATTTTTTTCGCGAACCCGACACGGCAATCCAGATTGAAAGCACCATTTTCAAGGTGTTCCTGAAGTGCCTTTCGGGCCCGGTTTAGGTCGGGACCACAAAGTTCCTCCCAGAGCTTCTCATGGATGTGGTGAATGACCATGGGATCATCCAGGGTGGAGTTTGAACTCTCATGGTGGTGGCGCATTCGGGACATGATCGAGCGCCATACCGGCACCATCTCCTCCAGGCCGCCCTGAAGGAGCAGCCATTCGTGAAATTCAAAGTCCGCGTCGAGGATCGCGACGGCATCATTTCTGAGACAGGCAAGATGAAGACGGTCGAGAACACCCCTTATTTCCGGGTGTTCCCTAATTTCCGGGTGTTCCCTGGAGGCGAATTTCTCCCGTG
>CAWUOD010000638.1:0-2410 GCA_963923115.1 uncultured Singulisphaera sp. | reverse complement strand
AATTCTTGAGGGCAAACAATCGACCAACCTGACGCCTTCGGAATCGACAAACCAGGTATGTCCGGGGGCTCCTCCTGTCGCCATGGGATCAATTGTCCCCACGGCCCAACCACCGCTTCGGGCGGTGATGGCCTGGACCGTTTCGCCGGGCCATTCGCTTCCCAAAAGCGCGATGGGATCACCCCCGGGGAGCGAACGGATTTCCACTTCCGGCCCAAGATGGGAACCGATCGCGAGCTCCCGTCCATCGTCCGAAAGGGCAAGAGAAGAAATGGCGCCCAAACTGGTTTCAAAAACCGATTCCAGTCGCCATTGCGAACCCTTCGTCCTGTGAAATCCAAGGATCCGGCCAGCCACCGATCCGGGTCCGGCGGATACACCCGGGAAACCTGGCTTGATGGGGCCCAAAGCGCCACCCATTTGGGCAAGCCAAATCCGGTTTCCGTCCGATCCGCAAACAATGGCCGAGCTGTCCGGGGTGGGGCAGGATTCCTCCACTCCACCCTGAATTTGCCAAAAGCGAATGCGGCCATCCGCCCGGCGGTGGATTAGCTGTTGGGATTGGTGATCAAGAAACAGGTCATCCCGAATGGATCCGGGATCTATCGAATCGGGAAAATGCGAATTGTCATCCGCTTCAAGACCCATCCGGCGAACTACATGGATATGTCTGGCGGAATCGGCCCAGGCGATTAGGCGCTTGTCGTGGGAAACCGCCATCAAACTTGCGGGATCTTCGAGTTCCCTGGGCACTCCCAAAAGCCCCCAATCCGCATCCCAACAGTGTAAATATCCCGAACCATCGGCGGAGACAAACTGGATCCGGGAGGATTCCCGGCCAATCGATGGCCCCACCCAGGCCATCGCGGTGACCTGTCCGATATGGCTGTTCAGGAGGATAAGTGGCCGATTCCCGCGGACATCCCAAACACGGACGGTCTGGTCCCAGGAGGCGGAGTAGAGGATGTCGCCCCCGTTCCCGCCCCAGCAAAGGGAAGTGATGGGGCCCTTGTGCCCCGACGCGTGTTCCGGTGTGGAAAGTATGGTCCCCGATCCATCGCGGCCCACCACCCTGATTGTCCGGTCGGCGGCGGCGACGGCGAATCGCGATCCATCCGGGGAGACAGCGATGGCGGCCACAGGACCAATAATATCCAAAAAGATCTTTTTAATCGTTCGCTTGGGGCCGGACAGGTCCCAAAGGAACAGGCTGCCATCATCGTGCCCGGTGACCACAACCCCGGGACGCCCCTCCATTGAACCCGGCCCCGTCGCCAAGGCCGTGATCCAACTGTTGCATTCACGGGTCCAAAGCTGTTTGCCAGAGGGGAGATCGTACGCGGAAAGATCGCCACTGGCGGAAAATCCCATGTTCCAATCAGGCTCGAGAATCCAAAGCATTCCCGGGTCATCCAGATCGATTGGGCGCGGTTCACGGGACTGGGCGGACCGTGCGGAGACGGAATCTGTTCCCCCTTCACCCAAGAAGCCGTCAACAGGAGGCTTATCCGGGGAATTTCCCCATCGGGAAGCGTTCCAAACGCAAAAGCGCCCCCCCTCCTCGACGGTCCAAAGCACCTCGGGGGAAGCGAACGCCATAGCCAAAATATCAGAACGCCCCCGCGGAAGACCGGGATCGCAAAATCGCTTTTGGACCGGGCTGGGATCGTTGGCCCAAGGTTCCTGAGTCAGTTCGCTTGCCATTTTTTAACCCAAAGCGGTCTCGCCATTGGGTTTTGGCCCCTTTTCCAATGGTTCCAGTCATGATACAGTAGAGGATAGCAAGTCCCAGTAATCAACTGCCCGGTTCTTTGGAGAGGACGCTATGACCATTGCGTCTTTCAAAGCCCCTCCCCCTGGTGGAGGCGAGCACGCCTTTATCGACTGGGTCAAATCCAGAATTGGTCCCTCCCGCCGAATGCTCCTTGGACCAGGAGATGATGCCGCGATTGTCGAATGGGGAGTTCACCAGGGAGATTGCGTTGTAACCACCGATATGCTCCTCGATGGTAGTTGTTTTCTCCTCGATGAGACCAATCCCGTTCGCATCGGCCGAAAATCGATGGCGGTCAATCTTAGCGATATCGCGGCGATGGCGGCCAAACCGGTCGCCGCCGTGGTAAGCGTCGGGCTCCCACGAAACGGGGGGAGAGAATTGGCGGAACGACTTTTCCAGGGCATGGAGGAAGTCGCATCCCTTTTCAGCGTCCCCATTGTCGGAGGCGACACAAATTCCTGGAAAGGCCCATTGGTTATCAGCGTAACCCTTTTGGGCGAGGTCACGGAGCGTGGCGCCGCGCGGCGTGATGGGGCTCGCCCAGGGGATTGGCTTCTCACAACGGGACCACTTGGCGGGAGCATCCTTGGAAAACACCTCGACTTTATGCCCCGGGTTCCCGAGGCCCTCGAT
>CAWUOD010000637.1:0-2413 GCA_963923115.1 uncultured Singulisphaera sp. | reverse complement strand
ATGTCATCGACTTTATTGGTGGTGGAAAATCGAGCCGGGCGCTTATCCGAAAGGGGCGGCTTCAGAGTCTGGTCACAACCACGCCAGGGGGCCAGGCCGTAACCGTTCTTGATGAAAAAAACCGGAAGGCAAGCGATGCGACCGTTTGGCTTTCGGGCAAGGAATACAAACCGGATGAAAAGGGAATCGTCCTCCTCCCCTTCAGCAACGAGCCCGGGCGCCGCCAAATCGTCCTGACCCGTGGCGGGGCATCCAGTCTCGACACCATCACCCATCAGGGGGAGGATTACCAATTCACCGCGGGCCTCCATGTCGACCGGGAGGCGCTACTTTCCCAGCGCATGGCGACCCTGCTAGTCCGCCCTGGCCTGAGATTGGCGGGAAGTCCGGTTTCCCTCAAGCTTTTGGAGGATGTACGGTTGCGGATCACCTCGGTGGACACCCAGGGGATCAATACCACCTCCGAGGTTCCCGGATTCACACTTCTCGAGGATCGTGAGACCACACACGATTTCCGGGTACCAGAGGGGACTTCCCGCCTGGTGTTCACCCTTGAGGCGCGGATCAAAAACCTGAGCCGTGGCAGGACGGACACGGTCTCCGCACAAAACGCCATCGACCTGAACAACATCCTCAAGACCGAAAAGATCGAGGACATTCACCTTGTGCGCTCCTCCGAGGGTGTGATTCTTGAGGTTCTTGGCCGCACCGGCGAACCCCGGCCCGACCGGGCGGTCAATGTCTCCCTCAAACATCGCGATTTCCGCGAGATGATCAATGTGAGTCTTAAAAGCGACGCCAAGGGGCGCGTGAATCTTGGCAAGCTCGAGGGGATCGTCCGGGTCGATGCGACCGGTTCCGAGGGTGTGCCCCATTCCTGGCCCATCCATGTGGACCGTGCCTCCTCAAGGCAAATCATTCACTCCGTCGCGGGAGAACCGATCCAATTGCCCTACAGCGGAACATTGGCCCAGGCGGACCGTTCGGAATTTTCCCTGTTTGAAATCGTTGGCAATTTGCCCAAGGCGGATCGATTTGGGGCGATCAGGGTGGTCAATGGTCTGGTTCGCATCGAAGGACTTGAGCCGGGTGATTATCAGCTTTGGGTCAAGCCTGCAAACGAGCCGGTCAGCATTCGCGTCGTGAAAGGTGATGTGATCGCCAACCATGTTTTGGGTGAGACTCGCAACCTGAGGGTATTGCCTTTAAAACCGGTCGCGGTGGGCGAGATGCGAGTGGAGGGCAACGACCTGGTGATTCGGGTTGAGAATCCCTCGGCCCTTTCAAGGATCCACCTTTTTGGAACCCGTTACCAGCCTGGCCTGTCCGCTTTTGCCCAAATGGACAAAGTGCGGGCGCCTGAACTGGATGGTGTGCTGCCGGGGCGAAGCCCATCGGTCTTTGTGACAGGCAGAAACATAGGCGATGAATACCGCTATGTTCTCGACCGCCGTGGACAAAAAAAATACCCCGGTGTCATGGCGGAAAGACCAACACTTCTTCTGAACCCCTGGGCGGTTCGCGACACCAGCACAGGCGAACAGATCGCGACGGGTGGGGAAGCGTTCGGTGCCAAGGGACAAGTCGCACCACCAAGACCCGCCAGTTCCGTGGCGGATCGCCCGGCCGAAGGGGGCCAGGGGGCAATCAATGCCTCGGCTTTTGCGGATCTGGATTTTCTTGCCAACGCTTCGACGGTGGTCGCCAACCTGATACCGGACAAGGAAGGAATACTCAGGCTACCCCTGAAGGATCTTGGGGACCATCAAATGATCCATGCCGTCGCTTGCGATCCTTTCCAGACGGCAACCAGATCCCTCACTCTCCCCATCACCGATGCGAGACTTTTGGATCAACGACTTCGCAAGGGGCTTGATCCGGCAGGCAAATTCCTGCGGGAAAAAAAGGTCAGCGTTCTCGCCAGGGGCGAGACCTTCACGGTGGATGATATTCGTTCAAGCAAGTTCGAGATTTATGACAGCCTTTCCAAAGTACAAACCTTGTTCCACACACTGAACAAGGATCAGGCCCTTGTCGAGTTTTCGTTCCTTTCCCATTGGCACAGGCTCAAATCCGAAGAAAAGCGCACGCTGCTCTCCAAGCATGGATGCCATGAGCTCCACTTTTTTATCCATCAGAAAGACCGGGCTTTTTTTGATGAGGTGGTTCGTCCATTCCTTGCCAACAAAAAGGATAAAACCTTTGTTGATCGCTGGTTGTTGGATGAGGACCTCACGGTTTTCCTGAAGCCATGGGAATATGCCCGCCTGAACACCATGGAACGGGTACTTCTGGCGAAAAGGCTCAAGGATGAGGCGAAAACCGGCAGGCATATCGAGGAACGGCTCAAGCTAACCCCGGTTGAAATTCAAAAGCAGATTGCCCTGTTTGACACGGCGGTCTCCTCAGCGGG
>CAWUOD010000636.1:0-2414 GCA_963923115.1 uncultured Singulisphaera sp. | reverse complement strand
TGTTCCCCGTTTCGATGACTAACCACAAGCAGAGCTGTTTTTCCCTCGCTTCGAATCCGATCCGCCTGTTCAACCAGCTCGCCCGGCAGGGAGATGCCCCGCTCGGAAAAAAGTCCTTCGCGCCCGACCCCCACCCAAACAGGTTCCTGCGCCGGATCATTTACTCTTGCCCAAATCCCAAGACCAGTGCGGCTTTGAAAGTCTGTCACCACCAAATTTGAGGGGAAAACGCCTTTTTCTTTCGCCTCGCGAATGACCGGCGCGCCAAGGGGATGTTCGCTCCTGTGTTCCACCGCCGAGGCAAGACGAAGGAGGAGTTCCGTGTCCCCTTTGCCCGATACTCCCGGCCGGGCCCACAGGTCCGTAACCGATGGTTTTCCAAAGGTTACCGTTCCGGTCTTGTCAAAGGCAATCGTTTCCACCTGGCCCAGGGTTTCAAGATGAACCGCGCCTTTGAACAGGACTCCCTGGCGGGCCGCACGGGCAATGGCCGAAAGCATGACTGACGGAGAGCTGACCACCACCGCGCAGGGAGACGCCGCGACCAAAATCACCATGGCGTGATAGAAAGCGTCATGCCAACTTTCGGTATGAAGGATTTTTCCCCCAAAAAAAACCAGGAGCGAAAGCGTGAAGACTCCAATCACATAAGGGCGCTGCCATGACTCGACGATCCGTTGGGTCGGGGTCTTTTGGGCCTGGGCTTCCTGGACCATGTGAACGATTCGGGCAAGGGTCGAATCTTCACCCGCTTTTGTCATTAAAACAACGACGCCACCCTGTCCATTGATGGTTCCCGCGAAAACCTGCGCCCCCAGGGGCTTGCTGATCATTTCGCTTTCGCCGGTCAGGGTTGATTCATCCGCCCAGGTTTCCCCTTCTTCAATCAATCCGTCCACAGGGAAGCGCTCCCCCGGCTTGACCCGGACCCTATCGCCTACCCTCAAGGCCTCAACGGGAATACGCCTTTCCCCGGTGGGATCCAAAAGGAGCGCTTCGCGAGGCCGCAAATTGACCAGCGATTCAATGGACCGGGCCGTGCGGTACATCGCAAAGGCCTCAAGTGCCCCTGAAAGCGAAAACAAAAAGAGGAGGACCGCGCCTTCCAACCAATCACCAATCGACGCGGCCCCAATTGCCGCCACGATCATTAGCAAATCAACATTGAGCTTTCCCTGGAGAAGGGATTCGAAAGCACTTTTGGTTGGCCCCCATCCACCCGCAAGGTAAGCGGCGACACAAAAGCCGGCAAACAACCATGGGGGATAATCCGCTGCGGAAGCCCAAACGGAAAGACCTCCGAATAGGGCGCAAAGTGCCGTGGCCACCACACCCGGCCAGGGTGGTTCCGCCTTGACAAATTCCCGTGGATGAGGCTGGGGTTCAATAGGCTTTTGAAGATTGCTCATGGTAGGGAAATTGTATCGCCACCCCGTCAGGCCCCCAACCGGGAACAGTCAACGCAACCTCCAAAAAAAACAATCAACCTATGGGGGCCTTTGAGGGTCAGGAAAACAGTCGCTCAAGTGGATCCCCGGCGGCAAGCCGGAGCGGTCGGCCAGTCTGGTCGTGGATTTCCGTCGCCGGGTCGATTCCAAAGCGCCAACACACTGTCGCACAAAGATCCCCGGGGGTTACCGGGAAAGTTGCGGGGTAAGCGCCCTGGCGATCGCTTGATCCGTATACCGCTCCTCCCCGCACCCCACCTCCCGCCAACAGAACGGTATAACAATCCGGCCAATGGTCGCGTCCGGCCGATGGATTGATTTTGGGGGTCCTTCCAAATTCTCCCGTTACCATGACAAGTGTCGATTCCAGGAGTCCCCTTTCCTCGAGGTCTTCAATCAGCGCGGAGATGGATCGGTCAGCCATGGGCAGGAGGGCATCCTTGTGTTGTCGAAAGCCATCGGCGTGCGCATCCCAATTCTGCCCCTGCTGTTTGAAATCATTGACCTGGACAAAACTCACCCCCGCCTCGACAAGTCGCCTGGCGACCAGGAGGTTTTGCCCCCTCATTTGCCTTGCGTGGCCAAGTTCCGCCGCCGATCCGGATGGTTTGGGCTCGAAATCATAGCCATATCTCTCCCGAACCGATTCGGGCTCCCTTGTCAGATCGAGGGCATTCCGGATCGATTCATTGGCAAGAAGGTCATAGGCCCTCCTGTACATAGCCTTTTGAACATCGTTATTGTCGATTTTTTTGGGACTTACGGAAAGATTTTGAAAAAGATCCCAGCGCGCGACCTGCCTGTCCGGGCCAAGTTCCTGGTGGGGCGCGAGACTATCGACGGCATAATGTCGCTTGGCGGAATCGACTTCGATGCGCAGGGGATCCATATCGGATCCGAGTATTCCACCTCCTTGGCTTGGTGTGGGAACCACATTGTGGTAGGTGAACGGGAGAGCGGCGAAGG
>CAWUOD010000635.1:0-2417 GCA_963923115.1 uncultured Singulisphaera sp. | reverse complement strand
CTAAAGAGCCATGTTGCTCCGGGCCCACGCTAGTCCGAAATGACCGGCAATCGGAAAGTTAATTCCACCAACAACGGATTTCCCGAAATTGTTCACAGAAACTCCCAAGGGCCTTGCGGAAAAACTCAACAGGGAGGTGGGCTCGCAGGCTCTCCTGGGATGGATGCAGCTTTCGGGCGGTAAACCGTCGGACAAGTTTCGTACATCCATGGCGCGCGCCTGGTCGATCATCAAGGCCGACGGGCAAACCCCTGTTTGGCGGTCGTTATTGGGTTGGCTGGATTCCGAGTGGAACTCGGCCCCAAGGCCCAACGGGGTTGGATCGGGAATCTACGCGGGTGCGCCCATCGCGGGCGCGGCGATAATCGCGGCTGGTATCTTCATCGAGGCGACCCTTGCCGCGAAACGCGAAATGCTCGGGAACCCCGACCCTGATCTTGTCGCAGGACCGCTTTGGATACCCTCGCTACTGGAATATTTCGTCACGCATTTACCCCCCGAGGAGATCCCGGAAGGTGCCGTCTCCAACGGAAAAATCAGGACGGTCGAGGTCGAGTGGCTTGTCCCCATAGTTCGGCGGGCAATGGCCCGGTTTCACGATTTCGTCGGTTACCGGCCTGTTCCTGTTTTGGAATCGGGCCAAAAAGTACGAGTCCACAACGCGGAAAGGCACAGGCCAGGCATCCTTTGGTGGCCAGGGGTCGGCGTCGCGCCCATTCCGGAATCCCCCATGGTGTCCCGGGCCATTGACTGGCTGAACAACGCCCCAACCGACATACTTGAAGAGGCCGGCTTTTCGATGGCGGCGATGACAGAACTCGCCGTCGACCTCAGGGAATACGACCATTCCCAACCAGCCGCGCAAAGACCCAATCACCTTTTTGGCGAGTGGGACCCGGAAAAGATCGACAACAAGGGACGATTCACCCGCATGGTGGTCCGTTCCATGCTGCTCAAACTCCTTTGGGACCAGGTTGAAACCCCAGGTCCCGGTGATCCCGCCGACCGCCAGGAGCGCCTCGAGGAGGCGGCGATACTCCTTGCGGGTGTGATACTTATGTCGGCGGGGGTGCTTGGCCAGGGGCCCGAATCGGTCGATCCAACAAAGAGCCTGAGCCATCTGCTACCGCGAATCGCAACCTATCGGGATGCGTTTTATGGACAGGTTTTGACGCTTTTGCCCAAGACTCATCGCACCCGTCTTGAGGCGGAGGCGCGTCTGCTAAAACAACCCCTCGGCCGTGTGCGCCAAACACTCAACCGCGCCATCTCCGCCCAAAGGGCAACACAACTTCAAAACCGATTATTGGCCCGTTTATTTGGTCGTTTGGGACTTTCCGAATTGGCATTGGAGAGGATAGCCTCAATCCGGGTCCCCTCCGTCCGGTTGATGGTCGAATTTGAAAGATTGATCCAGGGTTGGGATGAGGCGCCGGATCCGGCCAGGGATCCCTATCGGTGGTTAAACAAGGCGTTCCATGTGGTGAAAAAAGGGGTCAACTGTGGAGCATTCGCCGATCCCTGGAACCTTATTGGTTTCCAGGGGCTGTTTCCTCTAGGCCCCGCACGGGAAGATGGAATCCCTGATGACCGGCTTGCAGACCTGCGCTGGATGGTGACAACCCTGATCAATGAATGCAGCCGGGCCCACGCCTCCGCCTCGGCCCATGGGGAGAAAAAAGCACGACTGCGTCTGCGGTCCTTGTTGGGTGAGGTAACGGATTGGTGGTCCAAATACCCTTCGATGGGAGTGGATGACAACGACCATCCGGACGCCGGTTCGGAATTTCGCTCGGCGCTTCGGGTCGCGCGGGCACTAGGTGTTTGGCGATCCAGGGGTGAAGTCCCCGCGGACCTGCCATTCTGGAAAAAAGTTCTTTCCACCCTCGAAACCGGCGAGGCGGTGGCCGAGATTTTTCATGTCCTGTTGGCGCATGGCGACCTTCAGGGCGCACTTGGCATCCTTATTTACTGGATCGATGCCTTTGATATGCATAGCACAGCGGAAGGAAGAACCGACCTGACCACGCTTGTCGGCCTTTGGGAAACGGCCTGGCGGGAAAAACTCGAATCGACCAGGACTACCAAAAGCATCATTGACAAAAAAGAACTCAAATTAGATAAATCCAACTATAGCCATGGCTCCCCAATCCCATCCCCATCGCAGACAGTATCAGCAGAATCAGGCAATCTGAAAAATCCCGGCAAGGGAGACGCGGATGGCAAAACCGCAGAGTCCGTTCAACTTGATCTGGTCAGGATATACAGACGCGCGATCGACTATATTGACGCAAACCTGCCGGATGATGTCGCGGCGCCTTTTTTGATTGATGGTATTCTGGCAGCCGATGATGAAGAAAAAGAAGATCTGGTGGACGGGGAAAAGCCATGGAGTGAAAATTCCGGGGACGAAGAAG
>CAWUOD010000634.1:0-2417 GCA_963923115.1 uncultured Singulisphaera sp. | reverse complement strand
CCCGCTACCAACCCCCATCATGCCAAGGAGAAACACACCGATCATAAAAGAAGCTCGCATGATCCAATTTCTCCCTGGCATCGCTCAAAACAATCCACAAAGATCCTATTTTGCCTTTATATCGTAGCAGAAGAGATGTTCCTGATCGCGGATATAGAGCTTCCCGTTGGAAATCACCGGATGGGGCCATGCGGGTAGGCCAGTCTTGACAGTCGGTTCGAAGCGCCCTTTTTCGACATAAGCGGATTTGTTGATCTCCACCAAATGGATCGGGCCTCCCTCGTTTCGGTAATAGAGCATTCCATCCGCCGCCGTGGTTGATCCTTTTCCGGCTTTGCGTTCGCGCCATGCTTCTTTACCTGTGGCGAAATTGAGGCAACTCAGATTGCCACTCCCTTCCCCATAAAGAAACCCGTCAATGAGAACGAGACCGCCATGGTGATTTTCATTGCGCTTGTTGAAATAGACCTCGGTTGCCTGGAATTTGTCGCCTGATTTGGTGATTTTGGCGGCGCCACCACCCTTTCCGTAGGCGGCTGCGGCATAGACCACCCCATCCTTGAAAATGGGGGTGGAACAATTGATCCCGGCGGAAGGCGCGGAATATCGCCAAAGGAAGCGTCCATCCTTCGCATCAATCCCCACAACGCCACCGCTCAAAAACTGAATGTATTGGGGAACGCCCTCCACTTCGATTTTGGACATGGAAGCGTAGGCCGCCGCCTCTCCTCCTGCCAGACTGGCCGCCCATTCCACCGAGCCATCTTTCTTCTTGAGGCAAAGAATGGTGGCCCGGTTGCCCCCGGGACTGACCAACAGACGGTCCCCATCAATGAGAGGCGATTCGGCGTAGCCCCAGTTGCCGGGGGAGCCTGAAAAATCCTTCTGGATGTCCATTTTCCAAACAACATCCCCATTGTTTACCTTTAGACAGACAAGATCCCCTCCCAATCCAAGGGCATAAAGGACATCGCCTTCGACAGTCGGGCTGCAACGGGGGCCAGGATAGCCGCCATGGTTTTGGCGCTGTGGACCGGTTTTATAGGCCCAAAGCTCTTTTCCATCGGCCTCGTTAAGGGCGATGACATATTCGGATCCTTCACGATTGCCCATCGTGAAAATCCGGCCGGCCGCGATGGTTGGAGTGGAATAACCCGCACCGAGTGTCTTGATGTGCCAAATCTCTTTGGGGCCTTCCTTGGGCCAGGATTGGAGCAGACCCGTCTCCCTGGAAACGGCAGACCGGTCCGGCCCTTGCCACTGGGGCCAATCAAATGGGCCAGGCTTTCCCGGCTCGGCGCCTTTTAGGGTGCCGACACAGATCCCAAATGCCATCGCAATTGTTATCAACCTGGGGATGGTTCTTTTGGGGGCGGTTTTCATGATCTGCTTTCCTTGGAGGAGTGGGGAACGGGAAGAGGGCCGAATCAGGCTATGAGTCGATTTGCCCAATTACCCAAAAGGGGTCTGGTGGGATTCGTTTTCTGGTTGAGGGAAATCGACGGAGTCCATTTTTTTTTAGATGAAGGGGAAGCACCCACCAAGGGGAAAAAGGTGTTCCCCAAAATAGGGCAACGGTTGGCGAACCACAATGGGATCGAATCAAAAGGATCCGGGAAAGGGATCTGAAAGCGTGATGACCAAATTGGTCCCAACTCCCTAGCATTTCAAAAGGGTTGTTCCCTGAAGGCTGTTGCGCGCCTTTCCCGGCTGTCGTCATTCCCCCTTCATTCACACGGGTACCCCACCCGACTTCTTTGGTTCATTCCCTTTTTACCTTTTCTGTCTTTGGAGAAACCTCTCATGAATTGGATCCGATCCAGCCTGCTGCTTGCAGGTGTTTGGTGCTGCGGATTGACCCCCTCGGCCAAGGCCGAGACCAAGCTTCCCAAGGTGTTCAGCAGCCACATGGTGCTTCAGCGCGACCGTGAAATCCCCGTTTGGGGCTGGGATACTCCTGGCACCGATGTTACCGTGACCCTGGGCGATTCCAGCGTTTCCTCCAAGGCGGATGACAAGGGGAAATGGTCTGTAAAGCTACCTGCTCGCAAAGTGGGCAAGCCCCTTACCCTTACCGCCAAGGGCACATCCACCGTCAAGTTTGACGATGTACTCATGGGCGAAGTTTGGCTCTGCTCGGGCCAATCGAATATGGAATGGACCGTCAACATCTCCAATTACGCCTCGTCCGAAATCGCTTTGGGAAATCACCCCCGAATTCGCCACATCAAAATCCCTCACAACCCCCAGGACAAGCCCCAGGATGATGTGAACACTTCCGGTTGGGAAACCTGTACTCCCAAGACAGTGGGGAATTTTACCGCGGTGGGTTACTATTTCGCCCTTACTGTCCAAAAGGAGCTGAATGTTCCCGTTGGCCTGATTGGATCCAACTGGGGCGGCACCCGTATCGAACC
>CAWUOD010000633.1:0-2418 GCA_963923115.1 uncultured Singulisphaera sp. | reverse complement strand
CCTTGCGCGAGGCGGTCATCAATGCCATTGTTCACAACGACTATACCCGTGAGGTTCCGCCCAAGTTTGAGATTTTTGCGGACCGGATCGAGATCACCTCGGCAGGAGCGTTACCCGAAAGCCTGAGCCAGACGGAGTTCTTTGAGGGATACTCCATACCGCGCAACAAAGAGTTGATGCGAGTTTTCAAGGACTTGGAAATGGTGGAGCATCTTGGCTCCGGCATTCCCCGTATTACCCGGTTTTTTGGTCCAGAGTGTTTCCACTTTACCGAAAATTTCCTTCGGGCAAGCCTGCCTTCCCATGGGCCTGTTCATGCGGAAATGGAAGTCACCGACCCAGTCACCGACCCAGTCACCGACCCAATAAACCGACTCCTGCAAACCTTGGTGGAAGGGCCTTTGTCACCCTCGGAACTTCAGCAGATGTTGGCCCTAAAACATCGCCCGACCTTCAGGGCCAATTACCTGTACCCCGCCCTTGAAAAAGGCTGGGTTGAACCAACTCTGCCCAACAAACCCAACAGCCGTCTGCAAAAATACCGTCTCACCGAAAAGGGGAGGGGCATTTTGAAATGAGCGAAACGGAAAACATTGCACCTGTCGAAGGTGCAGAAAATCGAATGTAAAATAATATGCGTCGTTCCTTCAGAACGCGTAATTTTGCATGGCATTATTCCCAGGGCGTCGCCCTGGGCTGATATGCGTGGCCCTGTTGGGGCATAAACTATCCCAGACAGGAGCCTGGTGGACGCATGAACAAGAAGATCCTCATCATTGCGGGTCCAAACGGTGCGGGGAAAACAACCTTTGCCCGTTCGTTTCTGCCGGAGGAGGCCAAATGCCCGCGCTTTATCAATGCCGATCTGATCGCGGCAGGACTTTCGCCGTTCGCACCTGAAACAGCTTCCCTCAAGGCGGGACGCCTAATGCTGAAAGAGATCGCGGACTGCGTGCATAAGGGGGAGAGCTTTGCCTTTGAGACAACTCTTTCTGGTCTGACTTATCTGAAGCGGATCAAGCAATGGCGGGCAGAGGGTTATTCCATAAGCCTCTTTTTTTTGTCCCTGCCAAATGCCGAGGCGGCGGTGGCCCGCGTGGCTGAGCGGGTAAAGCAAGGCGGTCATGATATTCCGGAGGCGGTGATTCGTCGGCGCTTTGCCGCCGGGCTGCGAAACTTTCACGAAGCCTATAAGTCTGGTGTGGATGCCTGGGCACTGTTTGATAATATGGGCGAAACGCCCATCATGGTCGAACTGGAGGAAAACAAATGAAGACAAATGACATCACGAAAGCTAAAAATCCGGACATTCGCGGTTCGCTGAACGCCCTGCGACGGTCGGCAGCCGCTGCCCGAAAAATCGCCATTCAGACTGGAACGAACCTAATTGTTGTAAAAGATGGTCAGCTTGTTCGCATCCCGCCAGAATCATTGCAAAAGACAACACCAGCCGTGCAAAATCAGGAATAGTTGGGAAGAAGGAAAACATTCTTTTGAGGGTAATTTAGGGTGATTGATATGAAAACCGAATACGATCTCTCGAAGATGAAATCCCGCAAAAACCCTTACGCTTCCAAGCTGAAAATACCTGTCACAATCCGACTTTCCGGGGATGTGGTGGAGTATTTCAAGGGCATGGCAGATGAGGCAGGCGTTCCTTATCAGAGCCTTATTAATCTGTACCTGCGCGATTGCCTTACCCATAATCGAAAAGTGCAAATCCAATGGCCGGAGGTTGGGTAACTATTGGTTGGAAGCGGATGTTCCGCATGGAGATTTGTCATACAGTATTGCCCAGCGGTCCGGGTCATTTCCCATTTCCTCCAATTACCTCCCCCTCAACAAACAAGGACCCAGTCCATGTCCGATCGCACCATTCGACTCCATCGGGTGCTTCGCACAAAGCCCGGGAAGGTGTATCGCGCCTTCGTCGAGCCGGGCGCCATGGCAAAGTGGCTTCCGCCTTATGGTTTCACTTGCACGGTGCACCACATGGACGCGCGGGTGGGAGGGACCTTCCGGATGTCGTTTCACAACTTCACATCCGGAAACGGACACTCATTCGGAGGCGAGTATCTGGAGCTGGTTCCGGGTGAGCGAATCCGCTACACCGACAAATTTGAGGATCCGAATCTGCCTGGGGTACTTGAGGTGACGGTGTCCCTCAAATCCGTGCTCTGTGGAACCGAAGTGAGCATCACGCAAACCGGCATTCCCGATGTTATTCCCCTGGAAATGTGCTATCTCGGTTGGCAGGAATCGCTTGCCCAACTGGCCACATTGGTGGAACCGGAAATTCAGGGTTAATGCCCAAGAGCTCCAAAACAGGCAAGAATCTCAAACGGAAAAGATAAACCGCAATATCCCGGAGCACTAATCAACAAGTGGTACTTCAGGATGGTTTGCCCGCTGGGTTTG
>CAWUOD010000632.1:0-2419 GCA_963923115.1 uncultured Singulisphaera sp. | reverse complement strand
ACCCGGACCTCTTCGAGGAAGGTCGCGGTGTTCGAACGGTTGTTCGCATACATGCTTTTGAGGAAGCTGATGTGGGTCATCTTCATCTTCGCTTCCTCGACCGGTTTCGCCTGGCCGGGTTTCGGGCTGTTGGCGCCAACGGGTTGGGCGGGAGCGCGAGGCTTCAGATCGAATGAATCGCCACCACCGCCCCGCTGGAGGTAGCGGACTTCACCCGGACCTGTCGCGCGCACTTCGTTCTTTTCACGGGTTGGCGCATCGGTGGGAAGGGTCGCCGTCGGGGTCGTGCCCGCGGGAAGGTCTTCGCGTTCGAGACGGTTCATGGAAAGGGTGACTGCAACAATTCGCTGGAAGCGGACCAATTTGTCTTTCTCGCGAATGGTCTCCTCGACACGGACCTGGCGGTCGCAGACGATATGCTCCACCTTGGGAGAGGAATCACGCTTGGTGCCTTCCTTGAGCGAGATAGGCGTGTCAAAGAACACCTGGAGTCCCTGGCTGGCCAGTCGGGCTTCTTCCTGTTCCGCCTGGATATCACCGGAAAACTCGGCGTGTTTACCGGAGAAAAGCATCGACTTTGACCAGTGAACCTCGAAAGGCACCGCCTTTGCCAACTTTACGCCCTGAAGGGTGGTGGCGCTGTCCATCTGCATGGCGCCTATCCCATCGACCCATACCTTGTTGGTGAGTTGATCAATCGTGATTTCGGGTCCAACAATCAGGATTCGGTCCAGGCGAAGCTGGGCGAGGTCGCCCCCAACAATCAGTTTGCTGCCCAACTCGGACCAATAAAGCTGGAGAGTCTCACCACGGATATCCAGTCCCTTGTCCCCGGGCTTGTTCGGGTCCTTGCGGACGACGACCTGTCCCTCGCTCCGAACCCGGTCCAGTTGAACCCGATTGTCAATCCGGTATACCCAGGATTCAATGGATCGGGCGGAAATATCGATTGGCTTTTCATCCTTGCGATCGCCCGAGGCGGCAGGATTGAACGGATCCCTGCCAACCAGACGATTGCCCGAGGTCGGTGTTGCGGGGATCGGTCCGCCTGTTGTTCCCCCGGTTAGGGTTTCCGGTCGTCCGGTTCCTGCCGGAGGAGTCACGGTTACACCGGGAAGAGGCAAAGGCGCTGCCGGGCTCGTTCCGGTTCCAACACCCGGACCCTTGTTGGGTGGGTCAAGGAACCAGACGGTCAATTTTCCGGTTTCATGGATGAGCAGTTCACGACTCTTGGCGATAACCGATCCCGAAGCCTCCAGTCGCTGAATATCGCGCTTTCCTTTGGGTTTATCGGGATTTGGCTTGTTGGATGTGGACAGTTGGGAATTGGGCGCGGGATTGTTCGTGGTGACGGGCTTTGCGGGGCTGGCGGGCCTGGAGGCGCCCGGAGTGGTGGCGGTCGCCTCGCCGATCCAGAGTTTGAGTGTGTCCGCCTGCAGGTTTTGTCCGGAGGCCTCATCCAAAAAGCGGGCCTTCCCCTGAAAAACGAGGAGATCCAAACCGTTGTCCGTGGAGGTGGTGAGGCGTTTGCTCCATTCGGCGCGGACCTTTCCTTTACCTTGAAGCAGATCTTTTTTGTCGCCCGAAATTTTTTCGCCTGGCTGGCGTTCCGCCCTCAGTTCAATCACGCCTGGTCCGGGAGCGACAAGGGTCGGTGATGGTCTTGGCTTGCCCGGGAGAACCGGATCCCGGGGCTGGTTGATTTCCAGAATGCCCGTGGTGATGGTGTTTCCGTCAATCAAGGCCCACATGTTCGGTTCGCCACGCAGTGTGGTTTTGCCGTTGCGATTGTCGAATGTCAGCTCCCTGCCATGGGCTTCGAGCTTTTCCGCGTCGGAGGTGATGATAACCTCCTTGCCTGTGGCCTGTGCTGTGGTGATCTCAATGGCCTGATCCGCGGAATTGGCCGGTTTTTCGGGCGCCGCGGTGCGCGGGCCCCTTTTGCGGAGTGTAAGGACAAGTTTTTCGCAAACCAGTTGATCCACCGCCCCAACCTCGTCGTGGAGCCTCGTGAGTGTGACATCGGCGGGGCTGCGGGAAGTCGGATCGAGGGCGGGAGCGAGGAAGGTCGCCGTGTCAGAATCCGGACCAAAAAGATATTCAAAAGTGCCGTTTGTCTTGACGGTCACATGGGCCTTTGAGGCCGTGGACGCGTTGGGATTGCCCGGTTTTTTCGGAGCGGTCGGGCCGTTCGCCATGAAACCGGCATCATCGGCCACATGAATGTGCATCGAAACCGCGGAGTTAAGCTTGATCCGCTTGACGCCGGTGACCACATCCTGACGCGCCTTGGAGGCACCTGGAGAACCTTTGGCGTTTGGTTTGGCCTCGGCGAGTAATTCAATCTGAAGGCCCTTGCCGCGAACTTCGGTCGGTTTGGGTTTGCTTTGATGATCGGAGAGGTGGATCGAATCGTCGG
>CAWUOD010000631.1:0-2423 GCA_963923115.1 uncultured Singulisphaera sp. | reverse complement strand
ATCCTCTCTGGTCTCGTGGGCTCGGAGATGTGTATAAGAGACAGGTGTGGCGGTGGCCCGCAGTCGGAGCATGCCGACCGATTCTCTCGATCGGGGCGAGGCGCCCAGCAAAATCAACCCCTGGCGTTGTCCGGGAACAAGCGTGACCCCATCGGAGGTGATTCCCGGGGGAAGTGCGGAAGGTTCGATCCGGATGGGGCCCGAAAAACCTCCCCTTCGGGAGGCGAATACCATCAAGGCATTCGATGCACCTGGCCGAAAATTGAGTCCATCAGGCTGGGCCTGATTGGCGGGAATGGCCACCACCGAAAAACCGGGGCGCTGTGGGCCGACTCGGAGACCATAAACACATTTGGGCCCGGCCACCCGGTCCGATTCTCGGTGGGTGACCCGTATCAGATAGTCTCTGTCTTCCGTGGCGGTGAAGACAGTCGTCGCGGGATCCTCGGTGCGGGAAAAGAAGATCTGGGGATGCAGGATTTCGGTGTTGTCATCGAGGTCCAACAGGGGCGCGTCGGGTTTCTTGCCAGGTGTGGGGAAGCGAAATACCGCCAATTGCAGATCCAGATCGGATCCGAGTTTGTCGCCTGTCATTTCCAGCGCGATCCGGTCTCCGCGTTTGGCCGCGACCCGGTACCAGTCGCGGTCCCCCTTCTTTTCAAACCATCCGGCGATCTCGCAAGGAGATGTTATCCTCTGGGCGTCAGCCCATTCGTCGTTGTTTCCGTTGTCGCGGACTATCGTATCGTGGGCGATCGCCACCAAAAACGGGAGGGATGTTCCATTGGGCCCGGCAATCGATTCCTCGAACGCTTCCACAAACGCCATGCGAGGGAGCCTTACGGTTCGGGGAACAAGCCCGGTTACAGATTCCGGGGCTTTGATCTCGATTTCGGCTTTTTCCAGCCCCGGTTCGATGTCGACGGCGGGTTTGGCACCCGGAAGGTTCCAACCGAATACGGTCACCTTTTCGGTTTTTCCCGCTTCAACCGCCCCGGGGAAGACCCCCTGGACCACCGGTTCAGTGGCATGCGTGAGGTGATAAAAGGCATCAGGCCCACCCATGACATAAGCCTGGCTGGTTAACCGGACAAACAGGGGACCATCTTTTTCGGGAGTGTGGACCAGGATCGTATCGTTTTCGAAAAGGGCGCGACCCGAGGCGACCCGGCGGCCACCGCTATCAAAAAGCTCAAGCATCGGGGCAAGACGGCTATCTATAGAACTGGTTCGAAGGACAAGCGTGAGTTTTTGTCCTTTGATCGCTTCGATCCGGAAATAGTCGACATCGGTCGGGGTCTGGATGTTTCCGGTAACCCCCTGGCCCCGGCCCAGTGGTTGTGCCTCGGCAACATCGCTGTTGGGTTCCTTTTCGATGAGTTCGGCCGGGTTCTCTTTATCCACTGGGGAACCCGATCGGACCAGGAAAAGTCGCGGATTGCTGATTCCCAGGGTTCCCGTCATCCGCAGGTCATAAAGCCCGGTTTGGCTTTCCCGTGGAACGCGGACCTTCACGGTCCATTGGGTCTGGTTGGCGGGCGTGGTCATCGCCGTGGGGCGTGGCGCTGTGCGGGGAGGCGGGGGTGTTCCCGGAGGTGGAGCTGGCGGAGCGACTTCCACTTTTGTCACTGAAACCAGCTCCAGTCCAGGCAGGCCGGAGACGAGCCCCTGTATGTCTCCCTGGTTGTTGGTGGTGACGACGAGGTCGGCTTCCGCTCCGGGTTGTACCGCCGCGGGATATATGGAGATGAGTTGGTGTCCGGTGGCCCCCTCGCGGATTTGGCCAAACGCGGCATCCGGGCTGATTCCAATCAGAACCAGAAGCGAAAAAAAAAGGACCCGAAGAAAATGGTGATCGGTCATGGCGGGGGAACTCCGCAGGTGGATTGGGACGAAAAAAATCGCAATTTCCAAGCAAAGCAGGGACTTGGATTGGTGTTGGAGCGACTTTATCTTCCCGTTTCCCCTTATTCTAGGCATCCCGGAAATCCCTTCCCAACCGGAATTGGATGGGAAAGGGACCTTCGGGCTGAAAAAAATCTTTGCACCTGAAAAAATTATCAGGCCCCAAGACGACCGTGGGGCCAATTACCCGCAATACGATTTGCCCGGCCAGTTTTTCCACCACTGCTGGAAGAGGTTGAGCTGGGCTTCGGCGAAGTGCATTTGACTTGGCGAAAGGCGATCGGAGGGATTGATGTTCAACTCATAATCCTTGTCGCCCAGCAGCACCAGCAGGTACTTGTAGTACAAGACCAGGTCGGGGCCCTCATCGAAGCGGGACAGCTCGGCGAGGGCATCTTCCAGCTCGCGCGCAAGACGCCTGGCTTCGTTGTCGCCGGTGGCGGCCCGCTTGCAAAGCTCGACCAGGAGGAGCACTTCGCGGGGAAGGCAGTTGCCGATTCCGGTGATCGTGCCAACGG
>CAWUOD010000630.1:0-2425 GCA_963923115.1 uncultured Singulisphaera sp. | reverse complement strand
ATCGACAGGATAAGGGAATGGCTTGCCCAGGGAGCCCATTGGCCCAGGGAAACCGTTGTGGCGGCGGCAAAAAAGGGGGATCTTTGGTCGCTTAAAAGCCCGCTGGCCCCAATCCCTCCCAGGGTGGATCCCAAACAGGAAATCAAAGATCCGATTGATGCCTTTATCCTTGACCGGATAGCCAAAGCGGGCCTGGCCCCGGCGCCGATCGCGGACAAACGAACCCTGTATCGCCGGGCTTCCTTTGTGCTTACGGGCCTTCCGCCAGCGCCTGAAAAACTCGAAGCCTTTTTGAAAGATACCCGCCCCGATTCCTGGCAGTGGGCCCTTGATGAGATGTTCGAGGGGCCCGCGCACCCGGAGCGCTGGGCGAGGCACTGGATGGATGTGTCCAGATACAGCGACACCAAGGGATATGTATTCTTTCAGGATGGGCAATATCCCTGGAGTTGGGCCTATCGCGATTGGTTGGTTAGGGCTTTTCGTGAGGACCGAAGATTCGACGGGTTTGTCCGGGCCCAAATTGCGGCCGATCGACTCCTTGACAAGGGCAGGGGGCCCGTGGAAGATCTGCCAGCCATGGGATTTCTCGCGCTGGGTGGCCAGTTCATGAACAACGCCCACGACATCATCGACGACAGGATCGATGTTGTTTCGCGGGGGCTTTTGGGTTTGACGGTAACTTGCGCCCGATGTCATGACCACAAATTTGATCCCGTGAGCATGGCGGATTACTACAGCCTTTATTCCATTTTCGCCAATTCCGCCGATCCCGAGGTTCCTCCCCTGTTTGGCGCCCCCCCCGCGACGCCCGAGTACGAGGCGTTCCGAAAAGAGTTGGCCGGCCGCGAGCAAAAACTGGAAGGTCTGATTCGCGACAAACACACCCAGACACTAGCCGCCGCAAGGGACCGATTGGGTGAACACCTGATCGCTTTGCAAACCCTTAGGGGCAAGCCTTCCCAGGATGAGTTCATGCTGCTTAGTGATCCCAATGAGCCCAACCCCACCCTTCTCAAACGGTGGCGGGTCTGGCTTGACAGTCCATCATCCAAAGCGGATCCACTTTGGGGATTCTGGTGGGGGATCGAGGGGCTTCCCGTGGATGGATTTTCCTCGAGGCTTGCCCAAATCCTGACAGAATCGGCGACGCGGGTTCCAAAAGATGTGATAAAGGCTCTTGAATCCGCCAAACCGAAAAACCATGCCGAGGCAGCCAGGGCGTTCGCGTCGGTTGTCTCCATAAAACTGGACACGAAGGATCCGACGCTTCCATGGAACACGCCCAAAAGTGTTTTTAGCGACCTTGAACTTTTCCCGGATCGCGCTTCCCAGGCGGTTCTCCAGGACCTTCGCAAGAAGGTGGAGCAGTGGCGCATTGAAGGGAAAGGGGCTCCACCACGCGCGCACGCCCTGGTGGATGTTGCCGATCCGAAGGCGGGTCGATTGTTCATCAGGGGAAATCCTGTCCGTCCCGGCGATGTGGTTCCCCGCGTGGTCCCTGCGAGCCTTGGCAGGGGGGCCCCGATCCCATCCGGCTCGGGAAGACTTGAGCTCGCCGATTCGATCACCCATCCCGATCATCCCCTTTTGGCCAGGGTATGGGTCAACCGGGTCTGGCAGATCTGTTTTGGAGAGGGGTTGGTTCGAACTCCGGGCGATTTTGGAAGTCGTGGCGAATTGGCAACCCACCCCGAACTTCTCGATTACCTGGCCAGGACCTTCATCGAGGATGGATGGTCCACCCGTCGCCTGCTTCGCCGCATTCTCAACAGCTCCACCTGGGCGCGATCCGGGCTGATACCGGCAGGCGCAATGGAAAAAGATCCGGAAAATCGACTTTGGACGCACCGCCCCGCGCGGCGCAACGATTTCGAAAGCCTCCGCGATTCCATGCTTGCCGTATCGGGCAGGCTCGACACAACCGTTGGAGGCCCCTCATCAAGGGATATGGACGCCCCAAGACGAACACTTTACCTCCATATCGACAGGTTGCAGGTTCCGGCTTTGCTACGCAATTTTGATTTTCCATCTCCCGATGCGACATCCCCGCGCAGGGACCAGACAACCACACCCCTGCAGGCCCTTTGGTTGATGAATCATCCATTTGGGATGGCTTGCGCGGAAGCCTTGGCAAAAAAAGCCGGAGATCCCTCCAAGCCTGATGCGTGGATTGCGGCGATGTACCGATTTGCCCTCCAAAGGGTTCCTGAAGGCCAGGAAGTTTCCAGCTTGAAGGAATTTCTGGGCAGGCAGGGCGCTGATGGGGCCATTCGGGCGGCGCAGGCCATGCTGGCGTCCAATGAATTTTCGTTTGTGGATTGAGGCAAGCATGACATTTTCCGGATCGAATTTGGGGCTTGCCAACCGTAGGGCGTTTTTGGGCGCGCTTCCCTATGGAATTGGAGCGACAGCTGTCTCTTAT
>CAWUOD010000629.1:0-2428 GCA_963923115.1 uncultured Singulisphaera sp. | reverse complement strand
GGGGTGGAAGGGCCACGCTTGGTCTTCTTCATGAGAATCATGCATGGGAGATCACTGGTTTCTACATCCCCAACCATGGTTCGAGCAACAGCGCCGCGCCCACAAGTGGGACGATGGCGATTCCTTTCGGCGCGATTCCGCCTGATATGGCGGCGACGGGACTGTCCAACACCGCGAATGGTGTGATCCAGAATTACTATTCCTCATTTGGAAATGTGGAACTCAATTACCGGACCACAAATCTGGCCATCTTCAACTTTGAGGCGATAGTAGGTTTGCGGTATACGGACCTTCAACAGTCCGCCAGCACCAACTACATTGGAGCCACTCCGACGGCAAGTAGCGTCTACTCGGCCACCACCTACAACCGGATGGTTCTACCCCAAATCGGGTTTGAACATAATCTTGCTCCGATTTGTGGTGTGAGCCTGGGTTCCCAGTACAAAGTCGCTCTTGGCCCCAACTTTACCGAGAGTCAACTGAACCTGAACCAGGGTACAGGGCTGAATCTTTTGTCTAACTCGGCCAACAACACCACTTTTGGGCAGATATACGAGGTCAATCTTTTCGGGAACATCAATCTCACCGAAAGGTTCCGATTCAAGGCCGGTGTTGATGTGATTTGGGCGAATGGGATCGCAACCCCGGGGAATGTGCTTAACTACAACATCTCCTCGCCAACGATCAGCAGCCGAAGTGGATCCTCATTCTACTGGGGTCCAACCTTCGAACTTCAGTTCCTCTTCTAGGAGCTGTGTTCAAGGGCTGCCTTCCTTGGCTGGCCGAGATCAAAAAGACCATTGAGGCCGGGTTTTCCCGGCCTTTTTCGTTTGGATCGGGATTTATTGGGGCACAGTCAAGTTGTGGCGGAAAAACCTTTTGGGATTGGATAGCCTCAGGCGGAAATTTCCACCGCTCTCCGGATTTCCATTTTTCCTGGTGTGGCGACAGCGAAGTCAAAGTTGGTGTCCGGGCTCGCGGCGGCGCCAACCCTCCCATCTGGTGCCAGAGCAAGAAATGCCGCACGAGCCGCATGCTTCCCGCGTTTTGTCGCGACCGCATGAAGTCTTTTGACCGCCTCTTCGCAGGCCTGTTGGGGTGTGAGGCCCCGTCGCATCGATTCGACGATCCGGAAGCTTCCGCAGATCCGTATGATTTCCTCACCAACGCCTGTCGCGCCAGCGGCGCCCGCGTCATCATCCACATATAAACCCGATCCAATAATGGGTGAATCCCCCACCCGTCCATGAAGTTTGTGGGAAAGGCCGGAGGTGGAGCAACAGCCGCCAAGGTTTCCGGCGCTGTTCAAAGCCAGGACGGTCACGGTGTCGTGGTTGTCGGCTCCACCGGGAAGCGCGATGGGTTTGGGTGGTTTGGGGCGGGAATCGTTCCATTCTTTTACGCTCGCCTCTGTTGAGAGGCATTCGGGCCGGAAGCCGTTTTGAATTGCGAAATCGCGTGCTCCATCCCCGACAAGGATCACATGAGGCGTTTTGCGAGCGACGGCAAGGGCAAGTCTTCCCGGATGCCTGATGTCCTCCAGACCCGCGACCGAACCGCAGTCGAGGGTTTTGCCATCCATCACACAAGCGTCCAAGGTCACGATTCCCAAGGCATCCGCGAGGCCCGCATAACCGACCGAGTGCACGGTGGGATCGTCCTCGACCGCTTGTGCGCCATCGACGGCGGCATCCAGGGGTGATTTTCCGGCGAGGAGTGACTTGAGTGCCGACAATGCGGCTGTTTTTCCAAAGGGCCAAGTGGCGATGACGGTGGGTTGTTTTGGTTGCATGGAGGATCTCCAAAAGGTATATAATGGAAAGGTTTACCAGCTGGCACTCAACTTCCAAGGATAAACTCGTGATTTTTCCGGGTTTTTTGGGAAGGGAGAGTCCCCATACTCGGTAAACTAAGGGTTTTGGGGGCTCTCATCCGCAAAAATATCAAAAAATCCCCGGAGTTTTGCCATTCTTCTCGTTGACACCCGAACGGGCAATATCTAGGGTTTTAACAGGCAGGGGTTGGATTCCCCCTCAATTCCCACGGGCAAGATGCCTTGTTAATGGCCTTTGCCTTTAGATCCCAAGAGGTTATTTTCATGTCCAAAGCGTTGACCAAGTCTGGTGTTGTAAAGAGCATCGCGGATTCCACCGGCAAAAGCAGCAAGGAAGTAGTTGCTTTCCTCGAGGCCCTCAACACCCTCATCAAAGATCAACTTGGCAAAAAGGGCCCCGGCGTATTCCAGGTTCCCGGTCTCCTCAAGCTGACCCTTGTCAAGAAGCCAGCCACCAAGGCTCGCAAGGGTATCAATCCTTTCACCAAGGAAGAAGTTACCTTCAAGGCCAAACCCGCATCCAATGTGATCAAGGCCAAGGCTCTCAAAGCGTTCAAGGAAAGCATCAAGGCCTAGTCAAACATGCCACTCTTC
>CAWUOD010000628.1:0-2430 GCA_963923115.1 uncultured Singulisphaera sp. | reverse complement strand
GATCCTCTCTGGTCTCGTGGGCTCGGAGATGTGTATAAGAGACAGCTTTTGTCCCTTCACCCGGGGCCCGACAAAGAAACTTGATCTTGTCCACCGGCAGATTGAGGCGCTTGAGAGCTTCGGGTGAGGGGGTGTATTTTTCCTTGCATTTCGGGCATAATTTGCGAACGAGTCGCTGGCCCAAAACTCCCGAAAGGGAATTCGCGACAACCGAGGGATCAACTCCCAATTCAATAAGGCGACTAAGGGCGCTGACCGCATCGTTTGAGTGGATGGTGGAGAAGACCATGTGGCCGGTTTGCGCCGCCTGGCAGGCAATCTCGGCCGTTTCCTTGTCCCGAATTTCACCAATGTAAATGACATCAGGATCCTGACGAAGGATACTGCGAAGCTCGCCCGCGAATGTTTTCCCCGATTTTGCGTTCACTTCGATCTGGGTGGTATTCGCGATGGCGTATTCCACCGGGTTTTCCAGGGTGATGACATTTTTGGTGAAACGGTCGATCTCGTGAAGGCTCGCGTAAAGTGTTGTCGATTTACCCGCGCCGGTGGGGCCGCAAACAAGGAACAAGCCGTGTGGGGAGCCGACAATCGACCGGATTTGATCCCTGATTTTTGGGCGAAGTCCAAGGTCGTCGAGGTTGCTGATCGCTTTGGATTGGTCCAGGATACGAAGCACCATTTTCTCGCCCGCGACACTTCCCGAGGTCGCAACACGGAAATCGACCAATCGGCCTCCCGATTTGGGGCGATCCGGGTCGAGAACCCGCGCCTGAAAGCTGCCGTCCTGGGGCTTTCGTTTTTCGGTGATGTCCAGTTCCGCCACGACCTTGAGGATGTTGAGGACCGAGTCCCCAACGCGGCGGTCCATCGATTCCTGGGCCTTCATGATACCGTCGATACGAAACCGGACGAGTGTTTCATCCTTGGTGGGTTCAAGGTGGATATCCGTCACGCGCATTTTCAGGGCGTTCCAGATGAGCTCCAAAGCGGATTGGTACCCGGCGGACTCTTCGGATTTGGTGAGAAATTTGTTGGCTTCGGCATTTCCCGCGCCGCCCCGTTTTCCAACAAAAACGACAGGGATATTGCGCCCTCGGGGTCCCGCCTCATCCGAAAAATCGAGGCGCAGGTATTTTTTTGCGAGCCTCTTGAAGTGATCCTGGGTGAAAAGGTGGTGAGCTGTGTCCTTTACGAGGGAATTACGAACATTCGCGTAAAGCTTTGCCTCGACAACCATTGCCACCATTATCAAAAGCCAAATGAACCAGAAAGCTGGAACGGCAAAAAGAAGAAAAGCCCCCAAAGCTCCCGTCCCCAATGCGATCATGTTCCACATGGGGCCATCGGCCACTTCCAGCTCGCGCTGGTCGTCGTCGATCCATTGGCAAAGGCTGCCCCATGCGATAAGGGCCGCCATCACCAGACCAAGACGAAAAAAGGCGAGGTACCAGCCAGGACCATGGGGAAAATCCCCATCGAAGGCGAACAAGCTCAGGGTGGCAAAGGGAGTTGCAAACATGGAGTATTTTTCCGCGAGCCCTGTTGGAATCAAATGATACCAGGCGCGGAGACCTTGATCCCCTTGAGCACCATTTTGAATTGATCGGGATTGGGGGCCACTTCCAAGGCGGTGGCTTTGTCGATGTCCCCGCGATCCACCAATTGCCTGAGGTTTTCCGTAAAGTCGACCATTCCTTCCTGGAAACACATCTGGATTGCGGCCAGGATACTGGAGTCCCGCTCTTCCGCGATCAGTTTGCGGATGATCGGATTTACAATCATGATCTCGTTGGTCGGGACGCGACCTTTCTTAAGGCCTTTAAGGAGTTTTTGGGCAACCACAGCTTTAAGATTGTTGACAAGGGATTGGCGGATCGCACCGTGTTTGTCGGGCGGGAACAGATCCAGAATACGGTTCAGCGTGGTTGCCGCGCTTGCGGCGTGGATTGTGCCGAAAACAAGGTGACCCGTTTCGGCGGCGTGGATGGCCGCTTCGAAGGTTTCCACATCGCGCAACTCACCGACCAGGATCACATCCGGATCCTGACGCACGGCATCCTTAAGCGCTTTGTGCCAACCAATCACATCCAGCCCGATTTCACGCTGGTTAAAATAGGCCATGCTGTCCTTGAATGTGAATTCGATGGGGTCTTCCACCGTGAGGATATGCAGGGGCTCGCGTTCCGCGATGTAGTTAAGCATCGAAGCAATGGTGGTCGATTTGCCTGAACCCGTAACGCCGGCAAGGATCACAAGACCTTCGGGGAAGTGGCACAGTTTTTCGATCGCTTCGGGAAGGCCAAGATCCGCGAAGGAGGGGATCTTGGTATTGACGCGCCGGCTTACGAGAGAAAGCGTGTTTTTTTGGCGGAAAAGGCTCACGCGGAAACGGCACTCGTCTTTCTGTCTCTTATACACATCTGACGC
>CAWUOD010000627.1:0-2434 GCA_963923115.1 uncultured Singulisphaera sp. | reverse complement strand
CACAAGGAGTATCGTCGGCAGCGTCAGATGTGTATAAGAGACAGATCATATCCGCATGGAGAAGGAGAGGCCCCCCATGGACTATTCCAGACAACTTTTCCCAAACAATTGCCTTTTTTCCCTCTTGGGAAGCGTCCTGTTTTTTGCGGCGATTTGGGCTCCACCCCGGACACGGGCGGACTCCCCGGATCCCTCCATGGGGTCCATTCGCGTTGCCGATCCTGACTCTGCAAAACGGGGATATGCCGCACTTGTCTCCCGATCCTTCACTCCCGCCAATTTTCCCGCTGGTTCCATTCAATCCGTTTGGAAAATCTGGACCAAATCCAAGCCCTCCGACCCGGTCGCGGCCGCCCGGGAGCGATTTGGATTGCATGAAGCCCCGTATCCCAATGATGGGTTGCCTATGGGTTTGCGTACGGGAACATTTGGCTTGGGTATCAGGGGGATTTCGCTCGATTGCATGGTCTGCCATGGCGGCTCGATTCTTGGCAAGCCTTTGCTGGGACTCGGAAATGCGAGTCTGGATTTGCAGGCGCTTTTCGAGGAACTTCCGGCCGGGGGGACCCAAAAGTTGCGTACACCCTACCAATTCAGTCGGGCAAGGGGCACAAATGAAGCCGGCGCGACATCTGTTTTCCTGATGGGGTTCCGGGACCCGGATTTGGGGATAAACCTCGTCAAAAACGACTTGAAGCCGGTGGACACACTTTGCGAGGATGTTCCCGCCTGGTGGTTGCTCAGAAAAAAGGGGACAATGTACGCCACCGGAGAAGGCGACGCCCGTTCCGTCCGATCGATCATGCAGTTTTCCATGAGCCCCATCCATGGAAAGTCGTGGTTTGAAAAAGAGGAGTCCACTTTCCGTGATATTCTCAACTATCTTTACACTATTGAAGCTCCAAAGTATCCATTTCCTATCAATTCCACCCTGGCCCTACGCGGGGAAAGCGTTTTCCGGAAAAACTGCGCCAAATGCCACGGAACCTATGGCGAAAACCCGACATACCCCAACAAAATCATTTCCCTCGGGGAGGTGGCCACAGATTCTCACCGCCTGAATGGTTTCCCCATCGATTTTGCAAAAAAATACTCCCAAAGTTGGTTTACCCGGGAACGGGAGGGGTGGTTTGCGGATGGGTATCAGGGACGAATAAACCATGGCTATCAGGCCCCTCCGCTCGATGGAGTCTGGGCGACAGCTCCCTATCTGCACAATGGATCCATTCCCACACTGGGGCATCTGCTCGATTCCAAAACCCGCCCTATCCGTTTCACGCGCAGCTTTCGAACTGAAGAATCGGAGTACGACAGGGACCTGATTGGTTGGAAGACAAGGCCCGTTGGGCCTTTGGTGAAACCATCCGATCCCCATGAAGCAAGGAAGATCTATGACACAAGCGAAATCGGCAGGGGAAATGGTGGGCACACTTATGGGGATTCCCTTACTACCGAGGAAAGAACCGCTCTCCTGGAATACCTCAAGACGCTTTAGACCCGTCTGACTCCTGACACCCAAACCGATTCGAACGATTCAACATCGTCCAATAGTTGTCGAGCCACATTCCCCGCATCCCGGACCTTTTCACGAAGCCGACCCACCAAAAAATCCGCTGCCAATCCCGGAACCAGGGATCCCGCCCTCTTCTCCATACCCATCATTTTCGCGGGTTGGCAAGTGATCATTTTCAAAACCGATTCGGATTCCAACCCGGGATTCTCTTGGGCAAACGCCCTGGCCTGGGACCAAAGGTCAAGATTGGGACTGGATGACCGACCATCTGTTGCCAATACCCATGTTTCCCCTCGGCTCCCCCCGTGATTCAGGGGGGTTCCTTCCCGGGAAAAATAGGCGTGAGTCGCCGGACAATGAACACGGTAATGGGATTTTCCTGGGAACGAGGGATAATTTCCGAAATTGGTGTGGATCAAACCAACCCGCCTGGCATGCGAAAACAAATTCAACACATCTTCACAACTCCTGAATCCACAAAGTTCGGGATCGATTCGCATTCCCCGAAGCAATTCGGAAAACGGCCCGCATCGCTGCCCAAGAAACTGAATTTCCTCAATTGTCTCCCCCAAATGGGTGGCAACCGGCAAGCCGCACAAATCGGCATATTCAAAAATCTTCAGGGATGTCGTATGTGGGGCGTGGGGACTGATTCCCGGCTGAATGGATGAGGTCGCCTCATGACAAAGCAGCCATTCCTCGAATCGGGAAATGGCCCCATCGATACGCTCGGGAGTCAGTCCAAGACACTCAAAATAGATTGTCCCTCCCAATCCCTCCTCCGCAAGAATCTCCCAACTTGCCCCATCCGGCGATATATCCCCAAGGGTTGTGACCCCAGCCTGAAGACTTTCCCTGACACCCGTTCGAATCGCCTCGAGGTTCATTTTCGGGGACATTTCCATGCGGTGGGAAATTACC
>CAWUOD010000626.1:0-2438 GCA_963923115.1 uncultured Singulisphaera sp. | reverse complement strand
CTGGGGCGGGGGTGTTGCAAGGTGGCTGGGCCATGACCACAGGCGCCGCGGCGGGCTGGGGCGCCAGAATGGGAGAACCAACCGTGGTGGTTGTCGTGGTTTGGGTGCAGGTTGTGACGGGTTCGTAATAGTAGGACTGACGATACGCGGTCACTGGCTGATACCCGACCTTTTCGACATACGAAGTCACCGGTTTCATCGCGGTGCGAAGCTGGTAGCTTGTTTCCGGCGTGGCAATTTGCTTTTGGCTGCAAGAACAGGGATCGTAATAGCAGCTATAACGATAGGTGGTGACAGGTTCGTAGTAGTAGCTGGTTTGCGTGGTCGTCACAGGCTCGTAGTAGCTCTTGCGCTCGTAGGAGGTAACGGGCTCATAGTAGGAGCGCTGAACATATTGGGTGTTGCAAGTATTGCAGGGATTGCAGGTGTTGCACGGCGCCGAGGCAACAACAGGCGGTGCCGCAACAGGCGCATAGTTTGAAGTCGAGGTCGTTGGCTGGTTGCGACGAAACAGGCAGGTTGTCTGAAAAGCCGAGTTCCAGGCAGCCTGAACCCCTGATGCTTCCAGGGAAACCAGGGCAACCAATGCCAAGCCCAATAAACGAGACATACGAAACATGGGATTTATCCTCCACACCAGGCAAGGGTCCGGTTCCTTCGGATCCCTTCCAATGGTACGCACCGATCCCTGGCGCGGAACTTGAGAAAATCCACCAATTTCCAACATATGGGTGGAATCTCCCTCACCACTATCCTCAAACAAGTCAAAACTGGACTCAAGAGAAAGCAAACAAAAAGGTGGGGAAATGGAAAATGCCGCCTGTTACAAGCGGCATGATTGCTATTTTCGAAATTTTCGGATCAGCCAAACAGCCAGGACAAAATAATCCCAAGTCCTAATTGAAAGGGCATTTAGGATATTTTGACCATCTGTTTTCTAAACCAGCGATTTCAGGGCCGCGAGAGCCTTTTCGTAGTCGGGATGGCTTGTCACTTCGGAGACATATTCCGCATGGGTGATCACGCCGTGGGCATCGACCACAAATACCGCGCGGGTGAGAAGGGGAAGGGGCAACCCTTCGATCAGAACGCCGTAACCCTTGCCGAAGCTGTGGTTGTGGGCGTCCGAAAGGGTGGTTTGATGGGTGATGGCTTCGGCGGTGCAAAAGCGCTTTTGGGCGAAAGGGAGGTCAAGGCTAAAGGTGTAGGCAGCGACCTTGTCACCCAAAGCGGCAATTTCGGTGTCAAAACGATGGGTTTGCTGATTGCAAACGCCGGTATCGAGGGAAGGCACAACGCTAAAAAGGCGGGGCTTTCCCGCGGTTTGGCCAAGGGAAACGGCTTCAAGGCCATTGAGGACGGTGAAATCAGGAGCTTTGTCCCCCGCCTTGAGTTCGGGCCCAATAAGGTGAATCGGTTTTGCTTTGAAGGTTACAGCGTTTTCGCGCTTCATGACAATCCTCGGTGGGTTGATGGGGGCCCCGGAGAGGAGCCCATAACTTCTTTTTAGAGGGACTTTGACAAGGGGGACGGAGATTCCCGAAGAGGATATCCCTGTTTTCGAATGATTGCCCCCCATCGACGGGTAATATCCGCTTCAAGGTCTTGACCTAAAGGCTTGTATTTATTGGTTTGATAGCCTTTGTGGCTATTTAGATAATCTTGTAGGGAATTGCGAACCTTTTCAAAATCACCCAGGTCAAGTTTGTGGTAAATCTGTTCCAGCTGGGCCATGGGAGAGGCAACCAGGTCCTCATATTTGATCTCCAGAAACCGTTCCGGATTCAGGAGGGGACGAACCTCGTCGAGCGATTTGTGCATCCGCACAAAGGTCTCGAAAACCTGACTTTCAAGACCCTCGAATTTTGGAACCTGAACCCCGTGGGTCATTTGAAGGGTTTTCCAAAGGTTCACGGTCGAGGGATAAACCACATAAGGATCGCGAAGAATGTGCACGAATTTGGCGTTGGGGAAAATCTCAAGGAGGTGTTTGACCCGGAAGGTATGGGTGGGTGATTTCAAAACCAGCCTTCGTGGATCCTTCCAGGAAATTTCACGAAGAAATTTCAAAAAGCCATTCTTCCAGCGCTCGCGCAAACCCGGCCCAAGTTTGTCGAGTTCGTAGGCATCATCGTCCATGGGGGCGTTGTTTGGAAACGCGATGGCAAGATATGGCGATGGGAGTCCCAACATCCCCAAAGCAAATTCATCTTCCTGGGGGAGATCCCAATTGGTCGCCATATTGTCCATGGGTCGCCGGGAAGGGAGTAGCCAATTGAGAAGTCGCTTGAAAACAGGGGCGGTGACAATGGTGTGGTTGGGCGTCATGCATTGGAGGGTTGTCGGCGATTTATGCGAAGGATCGAGGATCAGCAACTCATGCAGCAGGGTGGTCCCTGTTCGCCAATGACCCAGAATAAAAACCGGATCGTGCTTGA
>CAWUOD010000625.1:0-2442 GCA_963923115.1 uncultured Singulisphaera sp. | reverse complement strand
GCATGGCCGTTACCACCGACATTAGCGCACTCAAGGACATCCATCCCCGAAACAAGCAGGATGTTGGCAAGCGTCTTGCACTTTGGGCCCTTGCCAACACCTATGGCAAGACCGGCTTCCTCTATTCCGGACCCCTTTACAAATCCATGACCAAGGAAGGCGATAGCATCAAAATCTCCTTTGATCATGTCGGCAACGGCCTCATCAGCCGCGATGGCAAACCCTTAAACCACTTCACCATCGCCGGAGCGGACAAAAAGTTCGTCCCCGCAACTGCCCAGATCCGTGGCAAGGAAGTTGTCGTCAAGGCCCAGGGCGTAAGCGATCCTGTTGCGGTTCGTTTTGGCTGGCACGAAGAAGCCGAGCCCAACCTGTCAAATACCGATGCGCTTCCGGCATCTCCCTTCCGCACGGATGACTGGAAGTAGCGTTCCAATGATTTCGCGGCACTTGGGCATTTGATCCCCCGCGAATGAAACTCTCCCCATCGTCTGGTCCCCTTGTTGGGCCCGGACGATGGGTTTGATTATGCGCCGCCAATGCGGACCCTCCACGATCCCTGATTTTCCGGACGAGGATGAAACGCATGATGGTCGAAAATCCTGTCGTTCCACCCGCCTCAAAAGCCCGCTTGATACTTGCCCTTTGGCTTTGTGGACTCACCGGAGTCCTTTATCTCGACCGTATTTGCATGGCCCAGGCCATCGTCCCCATCCAAAGGGATTTGAATCTCAGCAATACCCAACTCAGTTGGATTGGTATCGCCTTTAGCCTCGCCTATGGCCTTTTTGAAATTCCATCGGGACGCTGGGGTGACCGTTTCGGTTCCCGGCTGGTTCTGACACGAATTGTCCTATGGTGGTCCGCATTCACCGCCCTTACCGGCGTTTGCACAGGGTTTTACTCCCTTTTTCTGGTTCGATTCCTTTTTGGGGCTGGAGAGGCCGGAGCGTTTCCGAACGCGGCCCGGGTGATTACCCGTTGGTTCCCCACCAATGAGCGGGGCAGGGTACAGGGATTCATGCTTGCGGCGGCACAAATGGGCGCGGTTCTGGCGCCTGCGGCAACCGCCCAACTCATTGAGCGGATTGGCTGGCAGGGATCGTTTTTTGTCTTCGGGGCCATGGGAATTGTCTGGGCCCTGGGTTTCTGGTGGTGGTTTAGGGATGATCCCGGAATGCACCCTTCGGTAAATGCCCAGGAACTGGCCCACCTGCGTGATGGGGAAACTTCCACGGCCGAGGTGGTCCACGCGCCCATTCCCTGGAAAGAGGCCTTGACCAATCGGGGAATATTAACCCTGTGCGCCATCATGATTCTTGGGGCGTTTTATACCTATTTGATCTATGTATGGTTCCCCAAATATCTGCAAAACGCCCGGGGAGTTGACAACATCAAAGCCGGTTATCTCACCAGTCTGGTAATCGGTGGATCCGCTTTGGGAATGCTTTTGGGGGGATGGCTTGGCGACCGGATTCCCCATTGGAGCGGGGATCCCATCCGTGGCCGAAGGTATTTGGCAATGGGGTGCTACCTGTTTGCGGCCTTGTTCCTTTTCACCGGGACAAGGCTTGATGATCCCCTGATGTTCTCCATTGCCTGGGGATTTTCGTTTTTCTCGATGCACATCACCCTGCCCAACTGGTGGCTGATCGCCATGCCCCAGTGTGGCGCCCATGTTGGATCGCTTTCGGGTCTGATGAACGGGATCGGATTTATCGGCGCGATGGGATCTCAGTGGTTCGTCGGTTTTTATACCGACAGCCGCAAGGAAGCCGGCTTTGTTGGGCGGGACCAATGGGACCCGATGTTTGATGTCTATGCCGGGGTTCTGGTATTGGGGGCGATCGCATGGTGGAGCTATCGTTATACTCCACTAATCGATCCCGATCATGCCGGAACCAAAGGCCCAACCGGTAGCCCACGGGCGGAACGGGAATCCAGCCATCACTTACCCAAAACCCCCACGCATGATTAACCTGATTAGCATATTGGAATAGGACAAGTCGCAGAGTTGGCGGAAAGACTGGCAGACTGCGGAATGATCCAAAGAAATTGATCGCTCGGAGAGTCGCCCGGAACCCTGAGAGACCCAAAGCCTCCCGCAGGACAGACCAAAACCGTTTCCATCGGGCGATCCCCCTGATTTTCGCTCCCCTTTTTCAAAGGGGAGTGGAAGGGGTTGACAAGAATTGTTTTCCCTGTCTTTTCGTAAGCTGGAATCGAAAGAAAGATACAAGAAAGGTCTGTTAACCCCCCTCACCCCCCTTTGCAAAGGGGGGAATAGGTCAAGTCACTCTTTGAAAGGAGGGGAATTCAGCCATGGACGGCAGGATCCAAAGCCATTAGCTCACGGAGTTTCATACGAACCCCCCAAAAGACCCAAAGCCTCCCGCAGGACAGACCAAAACCGTTTCCCCCGGGCGATCCCCTGTCTCTTAT
>CAWUOD010000624.1:0-2443 GCA_963923115.1 uncultured Singulisphaera sp. | reverse complement strand
GAGTATCGTCGGCAGCGTCAGATGTGTATAAGAGACAGCTTAAGCAGCAGGTTATGGCGTTCAAATGCATTTAGGGGACGGCTTTTTTGAATTCTGTTTAGAAACAGGTTGAACACGAGGGGAAATCGGGCGGCGTGGTCCATTGTGGTGGATTGGGGAGGTGTCATTCGAGCCCCAAACCGGGTTTCTTCAATTTGTGTGTGTGGCCATGGTTCAGGCAATTTGTTTGTGATTTTCCTGAGAATCTTCAGCCAATCCACCCGTTCCCCCCTTGGTAGCCCTGCAAGATCCAAAAACATGGCATGTGTCGAAGGATCCATAGATGCCACCAGGGAACCGTTTGCCCCATGAACAACCGCGCTTTGGCACTCCGGAGGGACTTGAGGACTGGCAGGCAACCATTCGGTGATAATCCTGGATCTGTTTGGCCCTTTCCCGCCGTGCCAAACCTGTTTCATAGGAAATGGGATGGCTCCACATTCGGAAGAAATGGCAAGCGTTTGAGGATCAATACTGTTCCAAAAGGATTCCACTCGTCCAGGGTTTTGATCAATTGAGGAAATGGAGACTCCCAGGGCCGTCAGAAGCCGAAGGTAATGATCCACCAAATGAATTCCCACATCCGAAAACGGATCACCATAAGAATCGGTTTGGAAAAACGAGTTGTCCCGACGGACTGGAACCCCGGCAACATTTTTTGACAAATGATGTGTGTTACACAGGTAAAATCGTACCCTCTCGGGCTGTCCTGGCCGAAGTTCAAATCCTGGCAATCCCTCGGAAAGTAATAGTTTTTGCAACTCGAAAACAGGTTCAAATCGTTCAGTCATGCAGTCGTCAAGGAAAATAAGCTGATTGGTAGATTGAATAAAATTCGCCAATCCTTTTCCAGTCGCGTTATTCACCCAAAGAGGCTTGTCGCAAAGGACCGGGACATTGGCCAGCAATAAACGGAGAATCCGGTCGGCCTTGCAAGGATTTTGACCCGCAAGGATTGCCAAAGGGCGTCCACCGCACTTGAGAATTTCTTGGATAGGATCCAGAGAGCGGACGACTTTCAGTTGAGCAATATCCCAGTTGCGGGCTTCAAGTGAATGAATCCAACCAAGAAACGGAACATCATTCCAATCGGCCCTCGCATGCACAAAAATCGGCCCGGCAATCCGCCTATCCAACTTTTGCAAAAGGAGCGCGGCATGAAAATGGGTAGGCTCAACAAGGTGGAGTGTCCAGCCATCCATGGTTTTTTGTTTCCCGATTTTTTATACCTATTTACCAACAAGTCCCACCAGGCTTTGGCGAACCTCTTCAAGGCTCACAAGTTGCGCCCGCCATTCAGCAACTTGTTGCTTTTGAGTCTCCACAAGTTCCTTGGGTGCCTTGGCGATAAAGTCCGCATTCGCTAAACGCCCCTCCAGGGAATTTAGCTGTTTTTGCTTGTCCAGGATCTGTTTTTCGGTGCGTGCAAGTTCCGCTTTGGGATCAATTAGCCCTTCAAGGTTGATGAATATTTCCACATCGCCAGCAACTGCGGTTGCCGCGCAATTTGGCTTAACCGCCTCGGTCCCAAGGGATACGATTTGGGCGCCCGCAATATCCTCCAAAAAGGAAACCAGGGATGCGACCTGGGAGGCGGTTTCAAAGCTGCAACGGATAGACACGGCAAGTTTGGTCCGGCTGTCGATCTGATACCGGTTTCGGACTTCCCGGACGGAACGAATGAGGTTTTGAATTTTTTCAATGGACCCCTCTATTCCGGAATTTTGCCAGCTTGCAGGATAGTTGGGCCAAGGGGCCTTGACTACGCTGCTGGTGACCCCCAAACCGGTAACTTGGGCCCGGTTGGGAAACACCCCTCCCAGAGTTTGCCAAAGGGATTCCGCCAGAAATGGCATAACCGGCTGAATGAGACGAACCAGACCGTCCAGAACGGTGACCAGAACCCCTTGGACACGGGATTGCGCTGCGGGATCCTTCAGGCGCGGTTTGGCCATTTCCAGGTACCAATCGCAAAATTCCGACCAGGCAAATTCATAGATCAGTCGGGCGTATTCGCTGAATCGAAATTGGTCCAACGCCTCGGTAATTTTTTGGGTGGTTTGTGCCAAACGACTTAGAATCCAGGCATCCTCCGGGGTGGACGGTGGATAGGGGGCCGTTGCCGGATTTTGGTTGTCAATATTCATCAACACAAACCGGGCGGCGTTCCAGATTTTGTTGGCGAAATTGCGGCCAAGCTCAAAACGCTCGCTTGCCTGGCGGGCGGTAGGAAGTTCGGGGTCTTCGGATAACCAGGGGCCGCCGGGACGAAAAGCCTTTTTGCATCCGGGGCAGGTGATTTTTTTGGTGCGCATATACATATGCTCAGTCTTCACCGGAACGAGCGTGTCGCAATGGGGACACGCATTGGCCACCGGCATGCGTGCATCCTGGGTTTCCGTGG
>CAWUOD010000623.1:0-2443 GCA_963923115.1 uncultured Singulisphaera sp. | reverse complement strand
ATTGCCATCGTCTGTGATGTCAACGCCAATGCGCTGGGTCGATCGGCCATGGCCCACCCCAAGGCCGAGCAATTCAAGGATTTTCGCCGGGTTTTCGACAAGGCCAACCGCTTTGACGCCGTTGTTGTAAGCACCTGTGAACACACACACGCTTTCGCCACCCTTGCCGCTTTGAAGCTCAACAAGCATGTCTACTGCGAAAAGCCCCTGACACACAACATCCAGGAGGCCCGCATTATCCGCGAGGCAGCCGCGCAGACCCGCGTCGCAACCCAGATGGGGATCCAGATCCACGCGGAAAATAACTATCGTCGTGTGGTGGAGCTGATCCAGACCGGGGCCATCGGCAAGGTGACAGAGGCCCATGTCTGGGTGGGAAGAGCCTGGGGCCTCCAATCGGCGGAGGACGCCAAAGCCAACAATGACATTGTCCATGTGACCGACCGCCCCAAGGAGACTGCCCCCCTGCCTCCGGAACTGGATTGGGATCTCTGGCTTGGGCCCGCTGCTTTTCGTCCCTTTCACCCTGTTTATTTTCCCGGGCCAAAATGGTATCGCTGGTGGGATTTTGGCAACGGCACCATGTCCGACCTGGGCAGCCACTGGAATGATCTCCCCTTCTGGGCCCTCAAACTTCAGGCGCCCATATCCGTCGAGGCAAAGGGGTCCCCGACCTACCCCCTGGCCCATCCCGAAATCGCCCCCGCCACGATGCAGGCGACCTACGAGTTCCCGGCGCGGGGTGATTTGCCAGCCGTGAAAATGGTCTGGTACCAGGGGGCCATGAAACCACCCCAATGGGCCGATGGAACCATCCCCAAATGGGATAGCGGCGTTCTTTTTGTCGGGGACAAGGGAATGCTTCTGTCCGACTACGGCAAGCATGTTTTATTGCCAGAAAAGATCTTCGAAGGCTTCAAACGGCCCGACCCGTTCATTCCCAATTCCATCGGCCACTACCAGGAGTGGCTCCATGCCTGTCGCACTGGCGCGCCAACCACCTGCAACTTCGAATATTCAGGCTGGCTGACCGAATCCAACCATTTGGGTAATGTCGCCTTCCGCGCCGGAAAAAAACTTCTTTGGGACGCCAAAACCATGCGCGCGACAAACTGCCCCGAGGCCGATCGCTTCATACGCCGGGAATATCGCAAAGGCTGGGGATTGGCTTGATTCGCGCAAAAATGGGCGGTTGAAATCCGGTTTCCACCAAACGAAAAAGCGGTTGGCGCCCAAACGGCCCAACCGCCTTCATTCCTTTTTTGCCGTGACTCCTCCGGGAAGGTTTTTACTTCTTGTCCCCTATCCAGAGCCTTGCCCAACCAGGTCCCTCGGGCAATTCCCCAGGGGGCGGCATCTTCTCGTCCTTCGACCATCCCAATTCGATCCCCCCA
The DNA here is from genome assembly GCA_963923115.1 of uncultured Singulisphaera sp. Lineage (GTDB taxonomy): Bacteria > Planctomycetota > Planctomycetia > Gemmatales > Gemmataceae > SYLG01. The sequence goes on along the minus strand of CAWUOD010000623.1, from coordinate 1,049 downwards.
TGTCGTTCGACAATTCGTATCGGAATCCGCTTTGTCATGGTTCCATGGCTAAAAATAATCCGCCACACGGAGGGGGGATCATTGGAATCCTTTTCCATCCTGCCCGATTCCTGATGATCCTTGTCAATCAGGATCAGTTTTCCCGGTTCAATTTTCACCGACATTTTGCCCAGCCCCTCATCATCGATCGCCCGGGTTGAGCGCCTTGCCTTCAATACTTTGTAGGTGCCGGAGATTCCCTCGAACCATTGGATCGTTTGCAGCTCCCGAATGCGCACATTGCGAAAGGTGCAGCCGCTCCCATGGTTTTGCAACCCAAGCGCCCCCCAAATCGGCCTCCCTTTCAGTGTCGAATGATCCACATCCACGATGGCGGCAGGCGTCCCATTAACCGTCACGGAAATGGTCGTCCCCTGCGCCCTGATCAGGAAAGTGTTCCACTCCCCATTTCGAACCAGACCCTGTTTCGCCGCGGCGGCGGTATAAATGGAACCGCTGTATTGCCAATCCTTTAGCTTTCCCTTGTGCATGGGGTCTTCATCATCAAGAATCTGGACCTCGGCTCCCCGTTTGCTTGGGGATTCTTTGCTGTCCCCTTCGGGCACTCTGAGGAATACGCCACTATTTCCACCCTTGGGGAGTTTCCACTCGAGTTCGATTTCAAAATCGCCATAGTCCTTTTTTGTTCCGATCCAGCCTTTGCCCGGCTTGCAATCGAGAACACCACCTTTGAGCGTCCAATCCTTTGCCTCGGCGCCATCACGGAACGCGAACCGGGTTTCCAGAGGTCCTTTCAGGAGATCGTCCCACCCACCGGGAACGGTGGTTTGAGAAAGGAGCATCAGTCCCAGAAGGCAAATCGTGTTCACGGAGAGTGTCCTCGGGGTGGAAGGCTTTGGCAAAAGTGCCTGCCCTGGCAATGTCCTATTGTCCGGAAGACTATCTTTTCCGCAAAATGATGGCGCCCGTCAAGCCCCTTTCCCGGACTTGCTGTTGCCGGTCCCACTCCCATGCATCCCCAGTATGATCGGGATACAGGCCCTTTGGAC
>CAWUOD010000622.1:0-2457 GCA_963923115.1 uncultured Singulisphaera sp. | reverse complement strand
CCCCAAACGGGATTGAACAAATCGGCAACTTGGGATTTTGCCAAAAACACTTTTGATATTCTGGTTTCCAGTCAAACCGGAGAGGGGGTACAGACCCTTTTGTCAAGGATCGGAGATCAACTCGCCGCTGACGCCGAATCACGGATTCCTCCACTTGGGCGCTGTCAAACCCATTTGGAGCAAGCGGATGGCGCTCTTGTCAGGGCGCATCGGCACGCTCTTGAGGATGATCCGGTGGAATTGCTTGTTCTTGAGATCCGGTCCGCGCTGGATGTTTTGGGGGAGATGACCGGGGCCGTTTACACCAACGATCTTCTGGACCGGGTTTTCACCCGGTTTTGCATAGGCAAATAAATCGATCTTTATTGACTATTTTTTTCTGAATTCCCCGAGCCTTTGTCGGAAATCGACGGCCAAGTCCACATTGTTGATCTGCCTGGCAAGCTCCAGGCCCCTCCGGCAAGTTTCCTCAAATCGTCTTTTGTCGCCCATTTTTTGATAGGCGTCCGCGAGAGTGACAAGAACTTCCGGGTTGGAATCCTTTGTCAATTTTGCGGCAATCCTGGCCTGGATGAGTGCCTGGTCGTGTTGTCCCAATGCGGTCATCGCCTGACTTAAGGCCTGTCGGGCCGGGGATTGGCCAGGGTCCACCTCAAGGGACAGCTCCAGCGCCTTTGCCGCGTTTGCCGCCTCCCCTTTTTGAAGGAATGCCAAACCGAGATGAAAATTGGTTTTGGCCATATAAGGCATGATCTCATCGGCTTTTTTGAGATGGGCGATCGCCTCCGGGGAGCGTCCGGCAAGAAAATCAAGCCAACCCATCATCGCATGGCCGTAGGGCTCATCGGGATCGATTTCACCAACTTTCCTCAGATGTTCCAACGCGGTTTGTTTTTGGCCATCCATGGCAAGGGCCAAACCCAGTTTGCCTTCAAGCATGGCAAATGTCGGCCTTTCCCTGAGAAGCCCCGCGAACAAGTCGACAGCCTCGCGGCTTTTTCCCTCCCCCAGTTTCTGGTTGGCCTCGGAGAAGCGCGCGTTGAAGTTGTCCTCGGCGCCAATGAGACTCCCAAGGGTTTTTTTTGCGGGTTCGGATTGAGGATCAATTCTCAACACTTCGCGAATGGATCCAATGGCGGCCATGATGCGGAAATTTTCCCGCCGGGATGTTGTTTCCTTGGTCCAATAATCGACCAATTGATCGCGAAGGGCAGACGCCCTGGCTTTTGATTCAGGATCATTAAGAGTTTTGTAGTAGTGGAAAAGGACATCTTTGGTGGATTCGGGATGGATGGCTATCCGGTGGTCGTACCGGCGAATGGGAGGCACGAACCGGTCCGTACTGGTGTGGAAATTCACATTCATCCAGACCCGTGGGGGAAGGTGGCAACCCACGCAATCCATCCTGACAGGTGCGGGAATTTTCGATTGTTCCCTGCAATCCGCGGGCTTATGGCATTTTGCGCAGGATTTCGACCCGGCATCCTTTTCCCCGGGCTCATGGGGTTTGTGGGGATTGTGACAGGTGGAACAGGTCAGCGATTCGTCCTTCTGGAAGCATTTGCTTTGCCTGAGGCCCTTTATCTGGTTCGCGACATGGTCGTCTTCGGGATATTTGGTGTGGATGGGCCTGAAGGTCTGATCAAGTGGTTTTCCCGGACGATAGGTAAAGGGTGGTCCGATTTCGCGGATGGCGTTGCTGTGACATTGGGAGCAAATATCCAGTTGGCGCTCCCTTGGAAGGGTTGCTGGCGCGATGATGTTCGAGCCTGTCGTGTCATCAGGGTGGGATTTGTGGTGTTCTACATGTTCCTTTCCCGGACCATGACAGCGCTCGCAGGTAACCCCCAAAAGGAAACTATCGGGTTTGTAGCGGTTACTTGTGCCGGGATAATAAGCAAACCAGGTTGTGTGGCATTCGAGGCAATTGGATGTCGCCTCCCTGGCGAATCCACCCGTGTCGCCAAAACGAAAGGCTGAGGTGATCCCCCATGTCTCCTGTGGGAAAAGCCAGGCCACGGGAAGCTCCACCAGTCTGTCTTTGACCCAGGAGAAATTCACCTCATCCAGCCGGCCCCATCCGTATACAAAATCAATCTTTTTGGAATCCACAATGGGAGGTTTGCCGCCTTGGCCCTCCATTTTGGAAACAGAAAAAAAGTCGTTACCCTCCCTTTTCATCTCGAATTCCAACCCCGGTTGGCTAACCAGGGTGTTTTTCCCGATTCAAAGCCGGTTGGCATCAGGGCCGGGTCGGGAACCCGAATCGCGTTGGCATGGTTGGTTTTTTTGAATTTGTTGACGCGGTCCTTGTGACATGGCGCGCACGAATCGATCCCCAAATATCCGGGATTTTGGGGAAGCATCTCAATGTCTGGTAGCTCGGGTTCGGTGGGGAGGATGGCAAAATTATTGGTGCCTTTGGAAAAAGGCTGTCTCTTATACACATCTGACGCT
>CAWUOD010000621.1:0-2458 GCA_963923115.1 uncultured Singulisphaera sp. | reverse complement strand
TACACAAGGAGTATCGTCGGCAGCGTCAGATGTGTATAAGAGACAGGACAAATCCGGCGCAGGTTTTCCAAACGATCTTCAATCGGGATCATACACACAATTCCATCAAAAAGGGCGGCGGGATGGAGGCGGCTGGGGCATGGGGAAATTCCAACCCTTGCCCAGATCGTAAGGCCAGTCCTCGGGGACCGGAGCAGTGAATGTTTCCATTTTGCCGCTGGTGGGGTGCTCCACTGTCAGCGTGCGCGCAAGCAGGGCAATACCCCATGGGTAACGCTTTTTGGCGCCATAACGCTCATCCCCAAGTATGGGACTTCCGCGGCTACCCAACTGGATGCGCAGTTGATGGGTACGGCCTGTTTTTGGGTTTAGCTCCAGCCAAGCCTGTTTTCCCAATCTTTTACGGGTCGAAAATTCGGTGAGGGATGGTTTGCCTTCGGGATCGTCGGCTGTGGTAACCCACGCGATCCGTCCACCAAATTCCCCGGGCCCAGCGGCCAGGTAGTCTTCCATGATCCCTTCGGTTACCGTGGGGGCTGGTTCGACAACGGCCCAGTAAGTTTTTTGAGCCTTGCCATCTCGGAACTGTGCGGCAATACGGGATGCGGCTTTCGAGGTTTTGGCAAAAAGAACGACACCCGAAACCGGACGATCGATCCGGTGAACCACACCCAAAAATACATTGCCCGGTTTTTTGTCCCGCTCCTTGATCCAATCCCTTAGAAGATGATCGAGGCAATCCTCGGGACCATTTCCGTGTGCGGTCGCCAAACCCGCGGGTTTGTTCACCACAAGGATGTGGTTGTCTTCAAAGATCACTTTTGCCGGGGGGCGAAGCATAGTGTCCCAATTCGGTTTTGGGGAAATTTCCCAGAGAGGATATTATGGGCCAACTCCAACAAAAAATCTGGTAAAAATGGGCCAAATTCAAGGGATTCCAGCCTTGGCATGGGCAAGCCCCTTTCGGCCATTAGAATTCCCCCAATCGGTCTTTCTTTACCCCCGCCTTTTCTGTTCGATGGGAATCCTTCCCGGAGTGTCCTGATGTTAGTTGCTCCTTTTTTCCTTCTTGGACTGTTTGCTCCCCACCAGCCTGCACCCAAACCCGCCGTCGAGATGGTTTTTCATGATGTCCGAAAATTGGGTGTGGAGGGGAAATCATGGACCGAAGAGGAGCGGCTTCGGCCTTTTGACCGGTTTCCCAAAGTGGCCGAAAAGAATGTTCCTGCTTCCGTTTGGGGGCTTAGTCGCGACACAGCGGGGATGATGTTTCGTTTTCGGACCGATTCCACGGTCATTCGAGTCAAATATCGACTTGTAAGTCCCGCCCTTTCCATGGTCCATATGCCCGCAACAGGAAAAAGCGGCATCGACCTCTATGCCCGGGACGATCAGGGGAAATGGCGCTGGGTGATGGTTTCGATGCCGGGAGGGCAGGATGTAAGCGTCGATTTTCCGGGAGTACGCACCGATGATGCGCACCAAAATCGGGAATACGCACTCTATTTCCCGCTATACAACGGTGTCGAGACCATGGAAATCGGGATCCCCAAATCGGCGAAATTTGAATCTTTGGCGGTTCGGGAAAAACCCCTGGTGTTTTACGGCACATCGATCACCCATGGCGCCTGTGCCTCGAGGCCCGGGATGGTTCACACCGCGATACTTGGCCGCAAATTGGATAGAAGCGTTCTCAATTTGGGTTTTAGCGGTAGTGGAAGGATGGATACGGGAGTTGTCGACCTGATGACCCGGGTCGATGCGGCTGTGTACATCATTGATTGTCTCCCCAACATGGGGCCCGCGGATGTGAAGGCCCGGACTGTTCCGCTTGTGGAAACCCTCCGCAAGGCCCGCCCTGATACCCCGATTATTTTGGTCGAAGACCGTGTCTTCACCAACGCCTGGGCCAGTCCCGCCAAGCTCAAATTCCACCACGAAAACCACGCCGCCCTTAAAGGCGAGTTTGAAAAGCTCCAAGCCAAAGGGGTAAAAGGGCTCTACTACATCCCCGGGGATAACCTGTTGGGGGACGACTCCGAAGGGGCGACCGATGCCAGCCATCCCAATGACCTTGGCTTTTTGCGTCAGGCGGATGCATTTGAACCCGTGATCCGCCAGGCACTTGGAGAGGTTGATGCGCCTCTCGCCACCGGGGGTAACCGTCGCCGCAAGCGATAAAGGCTATCACACATTCCGAATTCAAAATGTGCGGGTCCTGTAAAGTCCGGACCCGCGCAATTCCGGATAATAGCGTTCCATTGGTATCAAGTCTCAATGTGTGGTAATCAAAAAACCAATTGGAATTTTTTAAAAGGTTGCCAGATAATGGCGTCTTAAATTTCTTGCCTATTAAAGTGGCGCTCTTTTTATTGCGATCCGGTTAAGGGGTGAATCCCTAATAATCAACCAGCAATTTGATTGGTTAATCTTCCAAAAGGGGCTCTTGACCGGCGAA
>CAWUOD010000620.1:0-2471 GCA_963923115.1 uncultured Singulisphaera sp. | reverse complement strand
TACACAAGGAGTATCGTCGGCAGCGTCAGATGTGTATAAGAGACAGGTAAAGTCTCCATCGGATTAGTTCCTCCACCGACTCGTAACCATATTCCTTAAGCTTTTTGGGATTGTTGAGAACATCGTAATCCGCTTGGGTGATGGGATTGAACCATCCATCCCGATACACCGGTTGAATCACATTTTTGGCCAAAGCTCCATCTTTTGTGGCGTCCCATTCAAAGGGCCAGGTGTTGTTTCGATGCCATTGGGCGCGGATATGTCGAATATCACCAAGAATACCGGACTTCAAAACCTCGGAGGCATGTGCGTAAAGCATCGAATAATGGCGTTGATGGCCAATCGAAAGAATCCGGTTGGTCTTCTTTGCGACTTCAATCATTTTTTTGCACTGGCCCACATTCCAAGCCATCAGCTTTTCGCAGAGCACATGTTTCCCGGCTTCCATCGCCTTGATGGCAACGGGAGCGTGCAGGTGGAGAGGCAGAGCAATTACAACCGCTTCGATGTTCGGATCCTTGAGAAGCTCCTCATAGTTGTCAGTGATTTTGATCTTGCTGGCCTCGTGTTGGCCATAGACTTTTTTGAATCCCTTGCGAAGGGGTACTTTCGGATCTCCATCAATGATTCGTTTTTGGTTGGAAGGCCGAATATCGGCAATAGCGACAAATTTGAGGAAATCGGGGTTGTGTTCACCCACCAAAATTCCACCCTCATCCCCCGCACCGATGAGCGCGGCCCGGACAGGTTTGTCACCAAACCCAGTGTAACCGAAATAGGAAGCGGCGCTAACAACCGCGCCACCGCCCGCACCCGCAGCCAGGCTTTTCATAAAGCCACGACGGCTAAGTTCGTTCATGACATTTGCCGCATTGGCGCGTCCGAGGTCCTTTTGGTCCGCAGTCAGGTCAAGAGCCATACCAAAACTCCTTTAAAAAGATTCAAATATTCCTTTGAATTTACGCGTTGGCCGAATTCTTTCGGCTTGCCCACAACCAACCAAGGAAAGCGTCAACTCCAAACCAGTAACCAGTTGGCAGGCTGGCCAGAACCAAAAGCCCTGCACATTCCACAATATTCTTGTTCACAAAGATGTAATTCCCCTCGTTCATTGGTGGAGCCGGAAGCCAGGGGAAAGAAGGTTGCAGAAGGTAGGTGAAAAAGAGGAATGTTGCAGCACCCAGACATGCCAAACGGGTTAGGCATCCCGCAAGCATACCCATACCAGCAAACAAGAGTGCATAGGAGGTTACCATGTCTGAAATATTAAGGAAATCATTTTTGGGCCCGAGTGGGCCTTTGCTAACCTGGTCCTCGTTTGGAAGGCTTTCCAGATAAGTCTTTAATTGGGAAGATTTGGCGTTGAATTCGGTCAATAATTCAGCTCGCATCGAGGCAACTGTTCCTTTTGCTTGTTGCGTTTTCGCTTTTTCGACATCCTTGCCCATCGACCAGTTAATTTTCGCGGCCTCATCAATCTTTGCTTTCGCTGACTTGAACTCATCTACCCGTGCGTAAACGCTGATTGTTTTCTCAACCGTGCCACTTGGGAAGGTGGTTTTGAATTCCCGAGGCTCCAGAATCCACTTGACAAGATCCGATTCCAGTTCGGCAATTTTCCCAAGACCTGATTCAACCTGGGATTTTGAGAATTTGTAGTGGGTCTCATAGCGTTGAAGTTGAGCCAGCCATTCCTCATGCACTTTTTTGGGTGCTTTAAGACCAACAGGGGCGACCAACCCCTTTGCCACCGGCTGAATTTCCTGAAAAGACAGAATGATGTCATCCGGGTTGGATAACATTCCACGAAGAAATGGGCCAAGCGGACCGGTGGCTTCCCGGAAATACCCTTCGCTGGAAAACGGTTTGGACACCTCACTTGGCCCAATCCATCGGGATTTAACTTTGAGGAAACCTTCGACGAAAAAGTGCCAACCGATGACCAGTCTTAACACCACAAGCAGCACAACAGCGGTGGAGGATATGCGGTACATTGGTTTGAAACCTTCCCAAAAATAAACCGAATTAATCGGCAATCAATTTGTTTTTCATGGCCCCAAGCACCAGGGGTTCTGCCTCGGGGTCATTTTCCAAAAGAAAAAATCCGAGAGCGGGATTCTCACTGGCCAACTTTTCCGCCAACCCAGTTCCCGCAACGAATACCGCAGTGGACAGGGCATCCGCGGTTGTACAGTCCGGCGCGCAAACCGTTACGGAGGTCATTCCTTCGGATGGAGTTCCGGACCGCGGGTCCAAAACATGTCCGTAGGTTTTTCCACCAATCTCAAATTTGCGGAAAGTGGTTGCTGAAGTACCCAAGGCTTCATCCACAAGGCGTAATTTTGCCATGGGATTGCCGCTTGAGGGATGACTCAACTGTACCACCCACCCGGAATCTTCCGAAGGAGAGCTACCTTTAGCGTATATGCTGTCTCTTATACACATCTCCGAGCCCACGAGACCAGAGAGGA
>CAWUOD010000619.1:0-2478 GCA_963923115.1 uncultured Singulisphaera sp. | reverse complement strand
GGGGAAAACCATGGGCTCTGGTTTCAGGGAGTGGGTGGCAGATTCAGGGAACGCGGGGTCCAGTCGGGATTAATGCGCTCTTTTTGGCGTGGGACCGGATTCGGAACTATTGCTCTGGACTTCGACTATGATGGTCGACTGGATGTTGCCCTGTCAAATGGTGCGATTGCTGCTGCCGAAGCAGGAGTTTCCGCATTGGTGCAACCAAAATCAGGATGGCGGTTTCCCTATCAGCAAAAGAACCAGATTTTTCAGGGAGGGATGAAGGGGAAGGAAGTGAAATTTACAGATATTTCACCAAGTATTCCTAGTTTTTGCGGAATTCCGGGAATTCATAGGGGCCTGGCCTCAGGTGATCTGAATTGTGATGGTAAACCAGATCTTGTGGTCACAAGGGTCGGCCAGACACCACTTTTGCTTTACAACCAGAACCCCCGCGCTGGTACGGCTCTTGTCTTTCAGGAAAACAATGGGTTGACAAGGAACGGGCCGGTTCGAATCAGGTTGGGTGATGGCCGGGAAAGGATTTCTGCCTGTGGCGGAAGTTATCTAAGCGCTTCCGAAGCGATTGTGTTTGTGGGTCAGGAATCCGATTTGTCTCCATGGGCCGGTGAAATTGAAATTATTTGGCCTGGCAGTGAAAAAGAAAAATTTATTGTACCTGCAGGCAATGTAAAATACGCAATACAAAAGGGAAATGGTCTTAAAAAACTGCCATAAAAAGGACAGGAGAAAAGTATTGAATTTCATCTCAAAATATATCCTGTTTTTATTTCCGGCGGTACTCATGGTCGGGTGTGGCCGAACTTTGGAAATTCCTTCTCGACTTGAAATTGGAAGGGTCGATTCCCTTACTTGGGAGGCGGTGGACAATACCCGCGCTTATCTTTTGGCTAACCCCAAGGATCCATCTGCTTGGGCGAACCTGGGAATGGTCCTTTTTGATGGTGGTCTTGCAATTGAAGCGCGAAAATGTTTTGAAAATGCAAAATATTTGGCCCCTAATAATCCTCGTTATGTTTATCTTTTGGGTTGGGCCTTTCTTCCGGATGGTCCTGGATCCGCCCTTGTTCATCTTCAAAATGCCTATCGATTATCCACCAGGTTTGATCCGGATAATCCCGCACCAGCCATTCGCCTGGCTGAAACACTCCGGGCTTTGGGAAATGATTTAGAAGCAAAAAATATTCTTGGGGATTTGCAAAAACGGGCAGGGAAGCATCCGGTGGCCAGTTTAATGTTGGCAGAAATTGCGACTTCCCAAGGGGATGATAAAGAAGCGCTATCGATTCTCTCCGAAATTCCGGATGTAATATTCCTGACCAAAAGGAAACGATTGCTTGAACTGGTGCTTCGTTTTGGTGAAAATTCCGGATTGGATTATTCAAAAAAAATGGAGGAAGTTCGCCTTCTTCCCCAGGATTCCGATTGGCCGGATCCCTATCTACTTGAAAATAAACCTGAGTGGTTGGGCCTTCGGGGCAGTTTTCGATTGGCTGAGGCCCTTGAAGGAAAAGGGAGATTGGATGAGGCTGCTTCATTGCTCCAAAAAATTTGGGACAAAACTGGGGATGTTCGTTCCCAAGTGGGACTGGTGGGGTGTTACATTGGAATGGGGAAATGGGAAGAGGCCAAACGCACCATTGAATTGCAAGCCCAAAGTCCTCACAATCCCGTTCTTTGGGCCCGTTATTACCTGACATATGGTGACCAATTGGTCACAAAAGGAAAAGAAGATCAGGCTCGCCGGCATTTCATTACGGGATTGAAGAAACTGGGCTACAATTACCAAGAGGGGGATGGTCTTGAGGCTTTGGGTCTAAGGTGTCGGCTCCTTTGGCGGTTGGAATCCTGGAGGGAGTTGGTTGAGGCTGCAAGCCTTTACAATGACAAGAATCCCTTTCACCGCGGAGCCAAAGTTTTTTTATGTCTGTCCAGAATGCGATTAAACCAGACAGAGGATGATTGCGATTTGAATATCTTGGCAAAAATAACAAATACCGAGGTTTTTCCTGAAACTGAACAGATATTAAGGTTGATTGCAAAAACCGTCCCGAATCGTTCCATCCAGGGCAAATTCCAGCCATGAGCCGTTATCTTAATTACTTTTATATGGCGATTATTGCCTTTTTGGCGGTTGCCTGGGCTATTTTTGGTGACAAAGGGATTTCCGGTCTGAATTGCGTCGCTCGTGGTTGGGATTTGATTTCTGGTGATTTTGGTACGATTTTCGACGGTTTTCCCGGGTCCGATTTGGTTTGGTTTTTTGTTTTTCAAATGGGTGGGTGGATTGGAGTTTTAGGTCTCGTTGGTGCAATTGCATTAAGCTTTGTGTTTTTTGCAATATATTGTGAAAAAAAGTCTGAATTACAATTTGGATCGTTGAGTTTGCTGTTTTTTTTGTTTGGTTTTTGGTTTATACCAGGTCCAATTCCATTTTTGTATTTTTTAATCTATTTTTCAATATCAATATCAAAG
>CAWUOD010000618.1:0-2486 GCA_963923115.1 uncultured Singulisphaera sp. | reverse complement strand
GCAAATCCCCATGCCGATGTCCTTGTTTGCGGGGATTTCAATGACAATCCGGACGAGGCGAGCGTGCGAAACCACCTGCTTGCCATGGAGTCTCCCGAGGATTTAACGGTTCAAAACTCCAGAAACGGGGCTCTTTGGAACCTGTTTGGAAATTACAGGAAGGATCAACCCGGGACCCATTATTATTCCGGTCATTGGTTTCAATTTGACCAAATCGCGGTTTCCCAGGGACTACTGGATGGGAAAGGCTGGGGAGTTGTGCCCGATTCGCAGCATATTTTGCGTTATCCGCCCAACCTGGGCAAAAAAGGGCATCCCCAGGCTTTTGGTTCCGAGAAACATAAAGGCCCTAGGGGCGCGAGTGACCATTTACCGGTTGGGGTAAAATTGCGGATCCTTCCGGACTAACTCCCCCGGGGCAATCCAGGATTACGGGGTTGTGAGCCGGTGCATCCTTGTCAGGACCGGGTGGGGCGTGATAATATAGTGCTTGGGGAAAATTGGTTTATTCCAATGATTCCCAAGCTCACACCCCACCCAGGAATCCATCATGAGCAGCCTCTTCGCATTTTTGAATTTCATGCCCCAGGGGATGGAGTGGGTTATCATCCTTGTGGTGGGAATTGTGATTTTTGGTCGCAAACTCCCCGATGTTGGCCGTTACCTTGGCAAATCGATTGTCGAATTCAAAAAAGGCATCAAGGGTATCGAGGATGATGTCGACATCAGCAACCTGACCCGGGGTGCCGAACCGAGTGCGTCGGAAGCTCCAAAGGCTCCCCAAAGGGTTGCCGCTTCCGCTCCCAAGTTCGAAGATACCCCACAAGCCTGATGTTTTTGGCCCATCCGTGAAATGGGATGGTGTCTGAGGCTCAATCAGGGCGCTTAACTCAGCGGTAGAGTGCCATCCTCACACGGTGGAAGTCACAGGTTCGAATCCTGTAGCGCCCATTTTTTTTGTAATCGCTTGGTGTCCTGAAGCCTTTCTTTGAATTTTGTCCAGAAGCCAATCGAGCAAAATGTATTTGTCGTCAAATAGATCCATATTTTATTTTTCGTAAGGTTTTGTTCTGTTTGCTTACAAATTGCCAACAATCCGCTTTAGCATTTGACACCAAAACAGAAACCGGCCATAGGGCCCTCCATCAAAACCGTATGCGATTTCCGGCCACGGGGGAGTGGCGGTTGATTGCCGGGGTTTGTCAGGGGTGGTGCGTCATGGGCCGTTATTCGCTTTTTGCCAAAACAGGCTGGGTCAAAAAACCTGTTGCCAGTTTGGCCTTGGTCCTTGCGATGAGTGGTGGTGTACAGGGGCAAAATCAAACAGAAGCTCCACCGGTTTCGCCTGTTGTTCCCGTGATGGAACCCCCATCGACCGTGCCGCCTGTCCTTCCTCCGGAGGGGCCCCAGCCCAATCAATATGGGGAACCAAGTCCCGGCCCCGGGCTTTTTGACCGATTCCGGGAGGGACCGGCCTCGATTCCCCCGGAAGGGCCCCAACCCAATCAATACGGAGAGCCAATGCTTCTCCCGCCGCTTTTGGGAGGCGCAAAAAAATACCCATCCGTCCAGGTGGGTGGTGTTTTTCAGGTCGACTCGGTTTTCTATTCCCAAACCGCAACCAATCGTGACACGGTGGGCAATGAACCTGATGGCTCGGGAATTCGCCGGGCCCGTCTGACGGCGTTTGGTTCGGTTTCGGAAAACATCGACTACCGTTTCCAGTTTGACCTGGGCGATTTTGGAAGGCCCACGGTCACCGATATGTATATGGATGTGAAGGATGTTCCGTTGTTGGGAAAGGTCCGGATCGGAAACTGGAAGCAGCCTTTCAGCCTTGAGGAAATGACCAGTTTTCGTTTCAACCCCTTCATGAATCGGTCCAGTATCTTTCTCTTTCACCCGTTCCGTCGTACCGGTGTCGGTTTTTATGACTGGTCTGAAGACAAAAAATGGACATGGGCGGTATCCGCTTTCCGGGGATTCAACGATTTTTATGGCGGCGATTTGACGGATATCCAGGGGTATGGAGGTGTGGGGCGGTTGACACACTGTTTCTTCTACGAAAACGAAGGGGCCGAGGTGCTCCATTTTGGTGGAAGCTACTCCGTGATTGCCCCCTCCAACCAGAACCTTGTTTTTGGAACCTTTGGAGGAAACGCGCCCGAACTGGGACTCTTGCAAGGACAATACACCGGTCCAACGCCCAATCTTTCGCCGGGTTTCAAACAAAACCAATCGATGGTGAGCACGGGCAAGGCGCTTGCCCGGACCTATTATGATGAAAAAGCTCTTAAAAATTTGAAGGGTCCCTATGGTGGAACCCTCCAGTACCAGGATTTTCACATCGAGTCGGCATGGGTCCATGGCCCCCTATCCATCCAGGCGGAAGGCGACCTCGTTCCCGTGTCCCTGGCCAACGGATCCACCCCCATTTTCGCCGGCGGTTATATTTTCTGTCTCTTATACACATCTCCGAGCCCACG
>CAWUOD010000617.1:0-2494 GCA_963923115.1 uncultured Singulisphaera sp. | reverse complement strand
AATCGAATCCATCTCGGCGATCCGGAGGTAGATTCGCCGGTTCTGCTTTCCCACCGTTATGGCTTTGGGCTAATTCCGTTGGCGGTTTCCAAATAGCTCGTCAAAAGACTATAAAGGTGTCTTGTTGTGTTTTTTCCTTCGGATACCGAGTGGGATCGGTTGGGGTAGGGCATCAGCGTGAACCGTTTGTTCTCGGCGACCAGTCTGTCCACCAGCTTCTCCACACCCTGATAATGGACATTGTCATCGCCCGTACCATGGACAATGAGAAGATTTCCCCGAAGTCCCGACGCATGGTGGATGGGTGAACCGGTCGCGTATTCGCTTGGGTTGGTTTGGGGCAGACCCATGTAGCGTTCCTGGTAAATCGTGTCATAAAGGGTCATGTCGGGCACAGGCGCTACGGCCATTCCCGTTTTGTAAATTTCCGGATATCGGAACAACAGGTTCAGCGTCATCGAGCCTCCGCCACTCCATCCCCACGCAGAGACACGATCTTTGTCGACATAGGGGCGTTTCAGCAACTGATTCGCCGCGGCCGCCTGATCCCGGGACGCCAGTGTCCCGATGTTTTTGTAGATCGATTTTCGCCACTCTCTTCCCTTGGGGGCGTGGGTTCCACGGTTATCGATGCTCGCGACCAAATACCCGCGCTGGGTTAGCATGAGATGCCAAAGGTAGTTGGTTCCTGCCCAACGATCAAGGACTGTCTGCCCCGCCGGTTCCCCATAAATATGGAAAAGTATGGGATATTTTTTTGTGGGATCGAACCCCGGCGGTTTCATCAGCCATCCGTCGAGACTAACCCCTTCCCCAATGTCCAACTTGATAAACTCCACGGGCCCCCGGGCCAGTTTGCCAATAGCCGATTTTTGTTTTTCCTGGGTTTGGCATCGCCGAACTACTTTGTGGGAGTCCAATTCGATCCAATCGGAGACAGGCGGCTCGCCAAAGGACGAGTGCGTCCAAAGAGCGAATGTACCATCCGGATTGGGCTGGTAATCGTTCCAGCCCTTGACCGTGCCGGGGGTGAGCCGAGCCACCCTGGGTGCGCCTTCGCTCCAGGAGGCGGAATATAGATACTGTTCCGAGGCGGAGTCCGGCGATGCCAGGAAGTACGCTCTTTCCCGCGCGGAGTCGACCCGGACCAAACGAATCACATCCAATCGGTCGCCTGTCACCCGGACCGTTTTTTTTCCGTCCCGGGACAAAAGATAGAGCCCGCGCCAGCCATCTTTTTCGCTCAATATGGGTAGGAAACCCTGGTTATTCCACGACATCGATTCGTCATGCACCTCCACCCAGGCCGAATCCTGTTCGGTATGGAACAGATTTGCCTTGCCTGTCGAGGCTTCGCAAAGAAGATAATCTTTCCTGTTTTGCAAACGATTGATTCGCTGGACCATCAGCTCTCCCGGTGTTCCGGTCCATTCCATTCGTGGCAAATAGTGGTCTTTTTTGGTGTCGCCGGGGATTGCCATCCATGTGGTTTTTCCGCCCGATGTCGGGACAACCCCGATCCGGCAGGCGGAATTCTGCTCGCCGGTTTTCGGATAGGCAAAAGTGATCAATTTGGGATATTTGCTTTGTACATTATCGATCATGCTGAACCTTGGCACGCCTTGGGTGTTCAGTTGCCAATAAGCGACCGATTTTCCATCCATCGAAAAGCGCCATCCATCACGGCAATCAAACTCCTCCTCATAAACCCAATCGAAGGTGCCGTTGATGATATCCCCTGATCCGTCGATGGTCAGCGCCACCGGATCGCCACCGTCCACAGGCTCGACAAAAAGATTGTTTTCACGAACATAACCCAGTTTCCTGCCATCTGGGGAGAGTTTGGCGAACATCAGGGATGATGGTTTGGCCCCCTTTCCATGTTTGGCAAGGGTTCCCGTGGAGAATCGGTAGGTCCAATATTCCCCACGGGTGTTCCGTCTCCAAACCTTTTCCGATCGCGTATAGATTAAAACAACATCGCCGTCCCCGGAGAAGGAATAGTCATCGATCCGGATAGGCTCACCCTCGGGCGTGATCAATTTCGCCCCGGCAACGAGCATGGTTTCCAACCCGGTTTTGGCTTCGACGCGAACCAGGTCGTCGCCACTTTTCCCTTTTTCGGCCGGGCGCAGTTCGACATAGGTGGACGGATTCAGCCAACGGATCACCGGGTCACGAGCCCCCCGAAAATCATCCGAGGCAAAAATCCGGTCAATAGTCAATTGGGAAGGATCAGGAGTTTGTGCCCATGTTTTCGTCCCTCCGGCCAGAGTGATCCATAGCAGCGCCAGGGTCTTCAGAAAGAGAATCTGGAATCGCATGGAATATCCCCCATGGCTAAAGCCAAAAGTCCAAACAATCACCGGCAAAATACCTTCCAGGCTCGGATCAACCTGGAAGGAGGAATGCCAAAAAACGGAACAGGAGAGGCACGGCCGGAATAGGACCTATTGCCTATTGTGGTATCAATTGCGGAAAGAACGAGCTCGAA
>CAWUOD010000616.1:0-2500 GCA_963923115.1 uncultured Singulisphaera sp. | reverse complement strand
TCAAAAGGAAAACAAGGCGATCCTTGCGTTTGCCCGTAAGGTTTTTTAAGGCTTTACGGGCCGGGAAACAGTCCAGCATCCCCAACGATCTAGTCCCTTTCACGGGCCCAGAGTTTGACCAATTCGATCACGGTATTGACCGATTGTTCCATTTCTTCGAGACAGCACCACTCGTCCAGGGAATGGGCGTTGTGTTCGCCACAGAAAATATTGGGCGTTGGCAGGCCCCGTTCGGTGAGGCGGGATCCATCCGTTCCCCCGCGGACGGAAGTCAGCTTGGGATCCACACCGGCATTGCGCATCGCCTGTTCGGCCAATGCGACCGCCCGGGGTTCCCGGGCCATGCCATCAGCCATATTGCGATACTGGATGGTTCGTTTGATTTCGAATTTGGCGCCGGGAAATTCCTTTTCGATTTGCCTGGCGATTTCGTTGAGCAGAGTCTCCTGGGCATCGAGGGCGGGTGTTTGGAAATCGCGAAGGAGGAGGGAAATCTTTGCCTGGGCGACGCCGCCTGTTATTTCATAAGGGTGCATGAACCCTTCCATGCCCTCGGTGGTTTCGGGGCTAAGGGTTGTCCGGGGTAGCCTTTCGAGAAAGATCCCCGCAAGGCGAACCGCGTTGACCATCTTGCCTTTGGCGATCGAGGGATGGATGTTGACGCCAGTGATGGTCACATCGGCGCGATCCGCGGAGAATGTGGCCATGTCCAATTCACCCGAGGGGCCGCCATCAAGGGTGTAGGCGCAAGCGACTCCCAATTCCGGGATATCGACATGGTCAACCCCGTGACCGATCTCTTCGTCGCAGGTGAACAGGAGCACCACGGGTCCGTGATTGAGCGGCGTCTCAAGAAGTCTTTGGGCCGATTCCATGATCACCGCGACGCCTGCTTTGTCATCGGCGCCCAGGAGCGTGGTGCCATCGGTGGTGATGATGGTTTTGCCTTTGTAGTTGGCAAGTTCGGTGTAATGACCAGGGGATAAAACCTTTTTGGATCCCTCAAGGACGATGTCCGAGCCATCGTAGCGGTTGATGATCTGTGGCTTGACGCCATCGCCGGGGGATTCGGGGGAAGTGTCCACATGGGCGACCAACGCGATCGCGGGCGCGGCGGGATTCCCCGGGATCAGCGCATGGACCAGTCCGTGTTCGTCCTGAAACGCCTCGTCGAGGCCCATGTCGTGAAGCTCCCTGAGAAGCAGTTTTCCCACCTCGAGCTGTCCGGGGGAGCTGGGATAGGTCAGGGCGCGAAAATCCGCCTGGCTGCCGATTTTGACATATTCGAGAAAGCGGTCCAAAAGGCGCGTCTGTGACACGGTCGGGGTTTCCTTGGTTTTGGGCAGATTGGCTATTCTGGAATTATTGTCTGATTGGGACAGGATTCCATTCCGACGGGAGAAAATCCTGGTCTACTTGTGTCAGGTTGCCTGCTTGAATGTGGAATTTCATTCTGAAGGCCACAGCCGACTGTTCCTTAGAGACAATGCTTCCCTCTTTTGGTAAACGGCGTGGCTGGAATGGCAAGTTTGCCAGGGACTTTGATCGCGCCGGGGCTTTAGGCCCGATGGAATCCGGAGGCGCGCGCTATCAGATCGGGAACCTTGCACCGAAATACCCTTTCCACGGCATGAGCCGCTTGAGATCCCCGGGCAAAGGCCAATACGGTTTAAGTAATTTAGGGTCGGTTTTCTTCACATTTTCGCATACACCACCCCCCGACGAATTGGCGCCGGGGTTTCCCGTTGGCACTTCGGGCATCTGGTTGTCGGGTTTTGGAAGTCGTGGCTTATCGTCAGGCTTGATCCGCTGTCAGCCCTTTTGAGGCTTTCGGCTTTGGCGCCCCGTGGATGGGCAACAAAAGGCATCCCGTCGTCGGATTCCCATCATAATCGGTCCAGCAGTGGGCATCATAATCGTAAAGACGGCAGGTTTTGAGCATGGAAAGAAAGCCCTGCCTGGTCCATATCACGCGAATCATATCTTTTTTGTATGCCTTGGCCAATTCGCGTTGGGCGTCGGGAAGCCGATAGAGCGGAATGGTAGTGTCGGCATGGTGGGCCGTGTGCTCCATGACATTGCGCATAAGGAAACGAAACGGCCCGGGAAAGAACAGGTGCGGGGTGGCTTGCACCTGGGAATGGTAATAGGAGGGGTCGGGAAGATCCTTTTCCGAATACCAGGCCACCCTCGGATGCGTGTGCTGCTGGAGAATAATGAACCCGATCAGCCAATTCCAGACAAATTGAGGAATAAAAAAACCAAAAAAGAGGTTCCAAAAAGGATTTTCTTCCATCCACATGGAGCCAGCCAACAGCCCGCCTATCCACAATAGGGCGAAAATAACGACCTGTATCCGGTCCGATTGGTAGGCCCACCACTTTTTGGGGCATCTTGACGCATTGGGAAGAATCTCCCACTTGAGCCACATTTCGGTGAAATACAAAAGACCAAGACCGTACCAGGTGCGATTGACGCGGTAAAGCCATCGGCCTGGACC
>CAWUOD010000615.1:0-2503 GCA_963923115.1 uncultured Singulisphaera sp. | reverse complement strand
AAATGGTTGTTTCGGAAATTGGACTTAATCCGGATTGGTCCGCGGCATACACAACCAATGCGGGGCAACAGGATGCGATCCTCAGGATTCAGTTGACGCCAAAGCGGGCCCATAGTTCCCAGGAGTATGCGGCCATTTTGCGAAGGGAATTCCACTCGAGGTCCGATTTCAATGATTTGCGGGCGGATTTTGACACGGGTGGCATGATTTCCACAGCCCTAAACATGGGCTCTTCTTCCCCCCTGGATATCGAAGTGGAGGGTGGCAATCAACAGGATTCCGCCAATCTGGCCCGAACCATTCGCGACAAGGTTGGCGCAATTGGTGGCGCCGTGGATGTTCGTGTTAGACAGCGTGATGATGCCCCCTATTTGGTGCTGGATGTTGATAGGCAAAAATCCGCCGAGCTGGGACTCTCCATGGAAGATGTATTGACACAGGTTGTTGTTGCATTGAACTCAAGCGTCTCCATTCATCGTAATTTTTGGGTCGATTCCCAATCTGGTAATCAATACTTTGTTGGTGTTCAATATCCTGAGGATTTGAACCGTCGGCTGGACGATGTATTGGCGCTGCCTGTGAAAGGCGCTTCCCAGGCGATGTCGGTGAATTTGGGCACGGTTGTTTCTCCCCGTCGAAAATCCGGGGAGGTGGAAATTCATCATTCAGGTTTGAGAAGGGTTTCCAATGTGTTGGTGAACACTGATGGCGTGGATATCGGCACTCTCTCCAAACAGGTGGAGAGGAAGCTCGCTGAAATTCCAGTGCCGGAGGGAATGCGTGTCCGCCTGAAAGGCGAATACGAACGGATGAATGAATCGTTTGGCATGTTGGCTGGCGGACTTTGCCTTGCGGCGCTTCTTGTATATCTTCTGCAGGTTACATTATTTCGTTCCTGGATAGGTCCGTGTGTGATCATGTTCACTGTTCCCCTTGGTTTTATTGGTGTCGCATGGATGTTGTTTTTGACAGGCACCACTATCAACACTCAATCGCTTATGGGCGTGATATTTCTTGTGGGTATTGCGGTAAACAATGGGGTTTTGTTGGTGGATTTCGCAAACGGATTACGGGTGGATGGTTTGGATGCGAGGGAGGCGATTCGTCAGGCTGCGAGCATCCGATTTCGCCCAATTCTTATGACCTTCCTGGCGACGGTATTGGCTTTATTGCCCATGGCCTTGGGCACCGGCAGGGGTAACGAAGCCAATGTGCCCCTGGCTCGCGCCGTGGTGGGCGGACTGATCAGCTCAACCTGCCTGACCCTGATCCTTGTTCCCATTTTGTACACCCTATTTGTCCGGAAAAGTCCGGTTGTTGACCCGGGTTTGGAAATGGAACTTTCCGGAAGGGGTTTGTAAATGAGAATTCGCCTCGGTCTGCTTTTTGTGGGATTGGTGTTTGCCGTACTAATTTTTGGAATCTGTCGGGATTGGAAGAAATGGGAAGGTTTTATTGGTGGAAAAACCGAATCCTATCAAAACTCCAATATCACGGAAATCCGGGTCAAAACGGCGCGTCCAAAATTTGGCTCCGATTTGGAAATCGCGGTTGAACAACCCGCCGAAGTCGCTCCCTATTATCGCGTGGAATTACAATCGCAGGTTGCGGGTATCCTGAAATTTCTCGAAAAGGACATCGGACAAAAGGTTCTTGCAGGGGAAAAACTTGCCGAGGTTGAGCCTTTTGA
The DNA here is from genome assembly GCA_963923115.1 of uncultured Singulisphaera sp. Classification (GTDB taxonomy): domain Bacteria; phylum Planctomycetota; class Planctomycetia; order Gemmatales; family Gemmataceae; genus SYLG01. The sequence continues at coordinate 813 of CAWUOD010000615.1, read as the reverse complement.
GGGCCCGGGCCAAATTAAATCCAAAGCGATGCTGGTAGCTCCTTTTGACGGGGTCATTGCGAGGCGTTCGGCGGATCCGGGAACTTTTGTCGCGAATCCCGCTGTTGTGCCAGGCGTGATTCCACTTGTTGTGGTGGAACGGACTGACATCCTGACGGTTTCCATGCGTGTTCCGGAGGCATTTGTCGCCCGGGTGGGGCCGCGGACGGAGGCGGAGTTGCGAATTGACGCCATGCCTGGAAAAGTCCTCCGTTTTCCATTGACGAGGTTGGCCTCCTCGCTTGATCCCGCGGATCGAACCCTTCGGGTGGAAGTGGATCTGTTTAATGGAACCGCCGATGAGCATCGCCGATTTTTGGAACGGTCCAAGGCTAATCAAATGGCGGATCTGAAAGGTAGGATGCTTCCCGAGTTTCCCAAAGGCATTGAGGGAGGGGAGGGCGCCAGATTGTTGCCGGGTATGTACGGGAAAATGAAACTAAAGTTAAACGGATTCCAGAAAGTCCCTGTAATTCCCAGCAGCGCGATCGTGTGGCGGGGCGGTTTGCCCTATTTGTATCGGGTTGAATCCGGAATTGTCCAACAGAAAAGGATCGAGATCGATGTGGACAATGGGGTTCAGTCGCATGTTTTCTGGATTGCTAGAGGTGTTAACGGTTATGAGCGCCTGGAGCTTTTAAGTGAGGACGAGGTGGTGGTCACCAATCAGGGGGAGTTGGATGATGGTGCCAAAGTTCGTAGTTTTTTGAGTGATTAAAATGTTTTTTATATTAATGCTGTCTCTTATACACATCTGACGCTGCCGACGATACT
>CAWUOD010000614.1:0-2504 GCA_963923115.1 uncultured Singulisphaera sp. | reverse complement strand
ATTCCCCCTCAGGGACAACTCCTTCATCCAAAAACCGTTGAGCCAAACCGGGAAAGAATGGGAGTCATTTCCGGATGGGTCAAAAGACCGGGAAAAGACGGGCGGAGGCATAACCGCCCAGCTTTCCTAGAATCCCATCTGGAGGAATACCCATGAGTCATCATCCGGCACCTTCCGGGACAGGCGATTTGGCCCCGGTTACCGTGCCCGATTTTCTTGCAGCGCCCGGGAAAAAACGGCTCCTTTCGGTGGTGTCGCTCTACGACTATCCGATGGCCAGATTGTTTGACGAAGCGGGAGCGGATTGCCTTTTGGTGGGGGATTCCCTGGGCATGGTCGTCCGGGGCGAACCGGATAGCCTCGCCGTGACCCTTGATGAAATGATCTACCACGCCAAGGCTGTGGTCCGGGGCGCCAAACGGGCCCTTGTGGTCGTCGATATGCCGTTCATGAGTTACCAGATCAGCCCGGCCCAGGCGGTCGAAAACGCCGGACGCATCCTCAAGGAGACCGGCGCCCATGCCGTCAAACTCGAAGGCGGGATGCGTGTCGCGCCGATGATCGACGCGATCGTCAATGCCGATATCCCGGTAATGGGGCATGTCGGCCTGACACCCCAGTCGGTTCGTCGTCTGGGTGGTTTCCGGGTTCAGCGCAACGCGGCCAAGCTTCTTGAGGATGCCCGCGCGGTGGAGGCAGCCGGAGCCTTCTCCATCGTGCTCGAATGTGTCCCCACGCCCCAGGCGGAAGAAGTAAGCCGGATTCTTGAGATCCCCACCATCGGCATTGGGGCCGGCCCCCACTGCGATGGACAGGTCCTGGTCGCCCACGATTTGTTGGGGCTGACACCCGGCAAGAAACCGCGCTTTGTCAGGCAATTCGCCAATCTGTCCGACCCCGCCAGCAGCGCCGCATCGAATTTTGTCCAGGCGGTCCGGGAAGGAACCTATCCCGCCCCTTCGGAATCGTACCAGTAATTTCCACCGGAATCGTTGTCCATGGCTCCTCCCGGAAGAAAACCTGAAAACCCCGCTTCGGCCGGACCACGCCGCACTTCGGTCGTCGTTTTTCCGTTTGATATCTTTGGTGGTTCGGGTGCGGGCGCCGGAGCGGAACTGATCGCGGATGAGCTGCGCGAAATCGTCGCCGACAACCGCCGCGAAGAGGTCCCCACCCGCGCGGATGTCTACACCCGCAAATTCCGCATCAAGGAATACAGCTTCGATAGTCTCGCCGCGCTCAACGCCTGGCGAACGACAGGCAGACAGGCTGCCCGCCCCCTGCTCGATGGCGCGCCCCAGGACTTTTTCCTTTGGCTGGGTGGGAGTCATATCTCGTCATTGCCTGTCTATGAGGAGGCGATCCGCCAGCCCGGCACCATCATCCTCCAACTGGATGCGCACCTCGACATCCACCACTTTGCCTCGTGCAATCCGTTGCCGACCCATGGCAACTTCATTCGTCATATCGAACGCCCCGATGGGCACTCCGAAAGCGAGCCTTTCCCGATTGTCCATCTGGGACATCGCGATCTCCTCCTCCCCCAGGACGAGATCGGCCGCTTCTACCGCCGGGCCCATTCGGCAATCGAATTCGCCCAGCGCCGCGAAGGAGTGCTCGCCGAGATCGAAGGGAGCCTCGCAGGCGCCGACCGGGTTCTTTTGGATATCGATTGCGATGTGTTCGATCCCGCTTTCTTCCCGGCGACGGGTCGTCCTGTGCCTGCGGGACTATCGCCCCTGGATGTGCTGCGGGTGCTTGGTTGCATTCCGCTGGAAAAACTGGCGGGAGTGGTCCTGAGCGAGTTTGATCCCGGCCGCGACCAGACGGACCGATCCCTTGGCCTGATCGTCTGGCTGCTGGAGGCCACGCTGCTGGCACGCCATGAACTCCGCTGGCACACCCACTAAATCCCCGGCGCAAACCAACCATCTTTGGGAGATCATTCCCTACGGAGAGGATGCGCTCCTGTTGCGTCATCCCGATTGCGCCGCCGTGGCGCCTCTGGTCGCCGCCCTCAAAAGCCTTGTGGATCCACGCATAGGTGAAATCGTCCCCAGCTATGGTTCGATCCTGGTCCTCAAGGGGAAACCCGCTTCCCCAAAAACGATCTTCATGCAGCCAGGCAACCACTCCGGCTTTGGCGATCTTTGCGAACTGAAAAATCTGATATTGGGTGTTTTGGATACCCCAGGCCAAAACCCAACGATTCCAGGCAAAACCCTTCTTGTCCCCTGTTGCTATGAAATGGGTCCGGATCTCCAGGCGGCCGCCCAAACGCTCAAGCTCACGCCTGAGGATCTGATTCGCCTTCATTCAGGGACCGAATTCACCATCTTTGCGGTCGGATTTCAGCCGGGGTTCCCCTATGCCGGGTGGTTGCCGCCCGAATTGACCGGCCTGCCCCGGAGAGGTTCGCCTCGCACACGGGTCGAACCGGGGAGTGTCGGCATCACGGGAAGACAAACCGGCATCTATCCGGGCGCCAGTCCGGGAGGGTGGAA
>CAWUOD010000613.1:0-2506 GCA_963923115.1 uncultured Singulisphaera sp. | reverse complement strand
GACGACTCGCCCAGGAAAAAAGTCGACTTGGCTAATCCTGCCAAGGGCTTAACAGCAAAGCATGATTTGGTGAAGCCTTACCGCTCGGGGAATTTGCCTCCAAAGCATTGGGTTGAAAAACCCAAATGCCACTGAGCCCGGAAGTTTCCCCAAAAAGGTCCCCAGGGTTAAAAGGGGATTGTTTTTACTGGACAAATCGGGGGAAGGGATCTATCCCTACGGAATCAAATCAGGTCCCCGGTTTGTGATTCACAGATGCGGGGCGAAGAGGGAAGACGGTGAAATTCCGTCGCGGGGCCGCCGCTGTAACCGGACACTTACCACTCCATCAAACCACTGGCTCATGCCGGGAAGGGGGAGTGGAAGGGAGCATTGAAAAATGTTTCCCACCGGAAGCCAGAAGACCTGCCTGAATTGTTTCATTGGAGTTGGATGCCCCGGACCCGGGCAGGTACCAGCCATCGACCCACGAAAAGGGCACAATTGCCTTTCGTGCCGACCGGCCCCACCTGTTTTGGTTTTGGAGATCCTTATTGCCCCCGGATCCGGGGCAAAGGCGATAGTCTCATGGTTGGCCCGTTCGCACGCAAAGGTTTCACACTTATCGAATTGCTTGTGGTCATTGCGATCATCGCGGTACTTATCGGCCTCCTTTTGCCCGCGGTGCAAAAGGTAAGAGAGGCCGCCAACCGTATGCAATGTTCCAACAACATCAAACAGCTTGTTTTGGCAACACTCAATTACGAAACAACTTTCCAAACCTTACCCCTGAATTTTCAGGTCCCCAACCCATCCAACTGGCCCTACGACACCAAATATTGGTTCGCCACGGTCACCTCATCGGGAGGGGTTGATTCCACAAAAGGTGGCTTGACCAACTATTATGAAAACAACACCGCCACTCTTAAATGCCCTTCCCTTCCTTCCAATCTGCTAAAGGGAGTTTATGGCGGACTGACAGGGGGCTACGGATACAACACCTCCTGCGGAACAACCTATTGGAACGCAGGAAACTGGACAACACCAGTCCCTTTTGTCCGAAGAATGGCCGATTTCCCCTCAACCAGTTCCACAATGGTTTTTGCGGATAGCGCCCTGATTGGCGCATGGAACTCCCCACCAACCGCGGAGGAATCCTTCGGTATCAACAGCCCCAAGCTGGCCTATCCTGGAAGCCCAACCCCTTCTGTTCATTTTCGACACTCGGGTGACATCGCCATCGTAGGGTTTTTGGATGGCCATGTGGAAAACCGGACCGAGGTTGCGGTTGCCAGTCCTTCCTGGTGGAACAAGGAAGCCAATGACCTTCGCTCAAAATTAAAAGTGGGCTACCTTTCGTTTGATGGTTCGGCTTACGGGGTCAACTAATGTTCTTGCAACCAGGGTCCACTCCGCGACTCATCATTTGTCCAAGAACCGTTTCATGCCTGACCGTTTCCGGTTTCCTTGCACTTTTTTGCCCTGCCCTGTTTTGTCTGGCCCAGGAAACCGGGCCAAAGGCGCTAGCCAACCATCAGGGTGTTTGGAAGGTGGTTTCCTTTACCCGAAATGACATCCAGACCCCCAAGGAAATTACCGAATCGATTGTAAGAATCGTCGAGAAAGATCATGTGATCTGGAAACGAAATGGAAAGGCATTTGCCGGTACCAAAATCATTTTGGACGATTCAAAGTCGCCCCGATGGATTGATGTTTTGCCTGATGGGGGCCCGGGAAAGGGGGAAAAAGTCCCGGGAATCTACCATCAGGATGGCGACATGCTTACCATTTGCATGGCAGACAAAGGGAAACCACGCCCCGTTGAACTGGCATCTCCCAAAGGGAGCGATAACACCCTTATGGTGTTCAGACGCGCTCCATCCTTGCCTCCTAAAGGGGTTGGGGAACAACCCCCAGGCTATGACAAGGATAAAAAATGATTTTGGGGCGGATCCGTCGGCCCAAAATGGCTAAAATACCCTTTCAACGCAAGGAGCGCGAAGGGTGATGAATTCCGGTTTGCTTTCGATGCTCAAGTCCAAGATTCACCGTGCAACGGTCACACAGGCCGACCTTCATTACGAAGGCAGCCTGACCTTGGACGATAATCTTCTCCAAGCGGCGGGAATCCTGCCGTTCGAAGAAATTCATGTTTGGAATGTCACCCGTGGGACCCGTTTCCGCACTTATGCGATGCGCGGACCAGCAGGCTCCCAGGTGGTGTGTATCAATGGCGCCGCCGCACACCTTGCCAATGTTGGTGACCTGATTATTGTGGCAACCTACTCATGGATGCCACCAGGAGAGGCCTTGACACACATCCCAACTGTCGTTTTTGTTGACCCGGAAAACCGGATGGTAACCAAGCGCCAGGAAATCCCTGGACCTGCCCTGCCCAAACCTTTGTGACCCAAAAGGGAAAACACAGAGACAAACCTTGCCTTGAAAAAAATTGGGAATCGCCAGCGTTTGGCTGGAATATTGCCAATCCAACTTTTGTCGTTTGGAGATTCTACAAAGACAACTT
>CAWUOD010000612.1:0-2511 GCA_963923115.1 uncultured Singulisphaera sp. | reverse complement strand
TGGGTGTTACTTGTCGAGATCTACCTGTACGCCATGCTCCTGCTTGAAATAAAGGCGCAAGGAACGAAGGGCGATCGTTGTGATGGTGCGCTCTTCCAGTTTTGCGATCCTTCGGAGTTCCGAAGCGATCTCGGGTGGCAACCTCAAAAGAATGCTGGTGCCACGGCCTGCGGTGCTTCCCCTTTTGCCTGTATCTTCTGCCATGATCTGTTCCGTTCTTTGATGATAAAAAGTGCTTTAGGATGCTCCACGGGGCAAGCCACCCGGTTTGGGAGTGGACTTGATATCGAGGAAGCAAATTCTAAAGTATCTATACTATAGCACGGCAAGATCGCAAGGGTCTGTCTTATATTAATAATTTGTAATGTTCTAAAATTTTTGGCCCTAATTCAAAAATCGAACGCTCTTAGATGGGGAGATATTTTTTCTTCGAATGAAAAATGGGCCACACCAACACAAATGACAAGAGACCCTACAGGGCCCCTTTTAAAGCACCATTTTTAAACCCTTAATGGAAAGCCACTTACGGCGCACGAGCCGTGGGCGGAGCATCAGGCATACCCCTAGCCAAATCAAAACCTGGCTGATTCCCTAAATCAGAACGCTGAAACATTCGCGCCGCGCGATCTGGTGTTATCTGTGGCATGGTGAATTCGCCAAATCGAAGCGACATCTCGACACGCTCCTGAGGCCAGGTCATCTTCATTCTCAAAGGCAATATAGCCCCCGTCTCACCATGAATCTGAATGTCATAGACTTCCGAGACGCAGATATCCTTACCCGAGTTGTCACGCAAAATGTATTTGACCACCTGGGGCTTGCCCGCTTCCGCTGTCTGTTTCTGAAATACGGTTATCTTCTGAAGAGGTGGACCGGATGGGCCCTGAACCATTTCCACCAGCTCCATGAACTTGCCCGCATCACGAACCTGATAGCTCCTTGTAGGATCGTAATCCGATACTCCCAGCGCCTGGATCACCATTTCCGGTTGAAACGGAAAAGGCATCCGCGTTTGTCCGTAGGCAAGTTCGCTATAGTTACAGTGAAACACATAAGGCACAGGCTCCGCTTTGCTGACCCAGTACCAGAATTCATCGTTGTTGGAGCCCAGATCAACGGCCGGTTGTCCAACCACTTTACCTTTCATCCGGAAATTGCGGGGTTTTTGCAAAACCATCAACCCTTCAAGTCCGGGCGCATTTTGATCACCCTGACGACTGTCGATCGAAACATTGTTGCACTGAAGCGTCTGGACCCGTTTGGAATTGTCGTTGAGATAACCAACCATCTGCTCGGCGGTGAAGCCCTGGGGCGCGATGGGAGCGTCCTTGCTGGTGCCCAGGCGGAGGTTTTTGGCGAGCGAATTACAACCCTGTCCAAGGAGAGCCACACCCGCCAAAGCGATCAGGCACGCGATTCGGCACGGATTCATGTGAGGATTCCTGATCATGCGGCTTGGTCTCCCTGAGGGGAATATCCGCCGGAACCTGCCAAACGCAAGTCCTCTTGCGACTTTTGGATCAACTCCTCTTCCATTTTACGCAGTTCTTCTTCCGTCAGTCCAGGATTGACCACCTCAAAACGCTTCTGGGTCCCGGTGATCCGGAATCGGAGAATCTCCTTGCCATCCTTGTCGCTCACCTGATCGAGTCTCAACCTTTGCATTCGCCAAAGCCCAAGAGCCGCCGCATAACGAAGGGCCTGGTGCTGGGCCGGATCCGTGGGTATTTCCGAATCCTCGACCACGACGGGGTTCATTTGCCTGATGGTCGCCATAAGGATCTGTTCACGAGACTGGGCCTGGCTACCCATGGTTTCCCGGTTGCATACCGCGCGAAACCAGCAAACAATCCCCTCCTCCTGCAAATCTTTTGGGCCAGGCCAACACGACTGGCAAAAATCGATCCGCTGGCGGGCCTTTTCCGAGCCACGCCCACCCAAAAGGGCCGACCAAATTCCCTCCCCTGTGTCAAAACCACGGCCACAGCGCGAGCAAAGCGTCGCGCAAGAGCCACAGGTCACAGGGGCGGGGTGGGTCATCGCATTGCCATGAACTTGGGACAGAATGCTAACTATATATCGGGTTGCCCAAGACCTATTCGGGGGTCCCAAATAAACAAAGCCCGCCGGGAGATACCCGACGGGCCGTTTGGACCGGTTTTCCGGGTGGGACAGGCCTTAACGGACCGTCAAAAGCCCTTGAGCCTCGCGCAGGAGGTCGGCTTTCATCTCATCGCCCCAGCCCGACTGGATGGAGCGAATGATCCCCTGGGAGTCGACCAAATACCACTTGGGAGTGGAATCCAGGGCGTAGCTGATTTTGAGCCCGCTTCCGTCCACAATCGGGAAGGTGAGCTTGATCGCCTCTTTTTGCGATGTGACCCTTCGCGCATCCCCAAGGGTGCTCAAACCCAGGACCTGGATCTTGCCCTTGGTATCCTTGAAAAGCTCATTGGCAAATGCCAGGCTGCCTGTCTCTTATACACATCTCCGAGCCCACGAGACCAGAGA
>CAWUOD010000611.1:0-2513 GCA_963923115.1 uncultured Singulisphaera sp. | reverse complement strand
CCAGAATAAATCCGCCGGATTGGTGGCGACAACGGAAAAAAGAAAATCCCATTGAATGGAACAACCTTCAGAACCAAATTGTTCAAACCATGCATTACCAAATCACCGCATTTTGCCTCAAAACCAATCCCCTCTAAAAACCAAGGTTGGGGCTGCATGGAATCACAAATAATGTTACAATTCAAGGACCCGCCTCAAGATAAAGTCACCCGCTACCTGAGCTTGGATAATCCGGCCTGACTTTCCCCGGGACGCCATGAATCTTTCATTAATCCGAATTGCGATAACGATTCTTACAACCCTGTGTGGTTTGAATTTCGCATTCGGCCAGGCTCCTGTCACTTTTGAACGGGATATACAGCCCATACTTTCCAGGTATGGCTGCAACTCTGGTCCCTGCCATGGTAAAGCCAGGGGACAAAACGGCTTCTCACTCTCCCTTTTGGGTTACGACAGCGATTTCGACCATGCCTCAATTACCATAGAAGCACGCGGCAGACGAATTTTCCCGGCTTCCCCCGGGTCAAGTCTGTTTTTGCAAAAAGCGTCAGGGCAAGTGGCCCATGGTGGTGGAAAAAAACTACCCATCGAAGACCCCAATTTCGAAAAAATTAGGCGCTGGATTGCGGAGGGTTGCCCACGCACACCCCAAAGCGCCCCACGCGTGGAACGGATTACTATCTCCCCTGAAAAAATCCTTCTCGTTCCAGGCCAAACCCAAAAACTTGAAGTAACCGCGCACTATACCGATGGAACAAGGGAACCAGTAAGCCACCTGGCAATGTTCCAATCCAGTGAAAGCGTTATGGTCTCTGTTACACCCCAAGGCTTCATCAAGGCTGGCCCCTTACCAGGCGAAGCCGCCATTATGGCCCGGTTTCAGGAGCGATTTGCAGTTTGTCACTGTCTTATTCCGAACAATACCAGGATCCCTGGGGAGAAATATGAAACTCTTCCAAGAACAAATCCTGTGGATGGACCAATCTGGGACAAACTGAAGCAACTCAACCTCACTCCATCCCCAACAGCCACAGATACCACATTTTTACGCAGGGTTTATTTGGATATTATTGGTCGCTTACCCACGCCGAAAGAAACCGAAACTTTCCTTGGAGATTCCAGCCCCCGAAAGAAAATCCGCATGGTTGACGAGCTACTGGCAAGACCAGAATATGCCGATTTTTGGGCGAACAAATGGGCGGATCTCCTCCGTCCTAATCCCTACAGGGTTGGCATTAAAGCGGTATACAATTTTGATGGCTGGATTCGTGAATGTTTTCGGGAAAACAAACCTTATGACCAATTTGTCCGGGAACTGATCACTTCCAAAGGAAGCAGCTACCGGAATGGAGCAACGGTCCTTTTCCGTGACAGGAGGGAACCGGAGGAAGCCACCACCATAATCTGCCAACTTTTTCTTGGTATTCGTTTGGATTGTGCAAAATGCCATCATCACCCTTTTGAGATTTGGAGTCAGGACGACTTCTTTTCAATGGCGGCATATTTTGCCCGCCTTGGACACCGTGGAGAGGGCGTTTCCCCACCCATTTCCGGCGGGGAAGAAACCCTGTTTACCGCTCCCTCAGGAAAGGTCAAGCATCCAGTCCATGGCAAATTCATGGAGCCCAAACCACTTTTTGGAAAACCGGTCGAAATACCAAATGATTCCGATCCTCGTTTTTCCCTCGCTCAATGGATCACCTCGCCGGATAACCCCTATTTCGCCCGGGTCATTGTCAATCGGGTTTGGGCTGACATAATGGGTCGCGGTCTTGTGGAGCCGGTGGATGACCTTAGGGCCACAAATCCCGCGACAAATGGGGTTCTTCTTGACACTCTGGCGAGCGAATTCACAAAACAGGGATACGATCTGAAAAAACTGATCCGATTGATCACAACAAGCCACGCTTATGAATTATCCTCGATTCCCAATGAGACTAACGCAACCGACAGTCGAAACTACTCCCGCCACTACCGCCAAAGACTAAGGGCGGAGGTCCTCCTGGACGCTATTTCAGATGTAACAGCAATCCCTGAGGTTTTTGATGCCATGCCACCCGGGTCGCGTGCAGTGGAAGCCTGGACGGTTCGATTCACCTCGAATTTTCTGGACAGTTTTGGACGACCGGATCCAAACCAGGATCCACCTTGCGAGCGAATGAACGATTCAAATGTAGTCCAGGCACTTCACCTGATGAACAGTCCTGGAATCCAAAAAAAAATAACGGCGGAGGAGGGCAGGGCGGCCCAACTTGCCAAATCATCAAAATCAACCGGGGAAATCGTTCGGGAATTGTATCTTTTGTGCTATTCCCGCCCCCCCACAAACCGGGAATGGGATAGGGAAACAAAGCGAATAAACGCGGCGAAATCCAAACGCCGCGAAGCTATTGAAGATCTGCTTTGGGCTATGCTTAATTCCCCGGAATTCATCTTCAAAGACTAATCCCATGACAACTGATCAACCGCGGTGAGGGCGTTTTCCCATGGTAAATTTTTTCAAATGCAAAGGC
>CAWUOD010000610.1:0-2513 GCA_963923115.1 uncultured Singulisphaera sp. | reverse complement strand
AGATGTGTATAAGAGACAGGTTCGGTTATTCGGATTTTACCGAATCATTCCTTCCGGATAACCACCAAATTGACATCGCCCTCGGGGTTGAGAACCTGAAGAAGGACACCTTTGGAGGGCTTGGCCGCGGCCAGTCGTTCAGATGCCGAGGCGGCATCCGTCACGGGTTTGCCATCGACCTTTTGCAAAACCACCCCGCTACGAAGGCCAGCCTTGTAGGCGGGACTGCCTTGCTCAACCCGGGTAACCAACGCCCCTTTGGTGGCCTTCCTGAATCCAGCCTTCTCGGCAAGATCACCACTCAGGTCGGCGAGTTCAAGGCCAATCGATTCAACCTTGGAGCTTTCCGGTTTGTCGGGGGATTGGGATTCCTCGCCGCCGCGGGTCAAACCATATTGTTTGGGTTGCTCCACGACTTTGAGATTCAGGTCCACGGAAGACCCATCGCGAACAACCTGAATGCCCAGATTGCTCCCCAATTTGGCATCAGCCACCAGGGTTTGGAGTTCCCGTCCATCCCGAATGGACTTTCCGCCAATGGCCACCACAACATCACCGGGTTGGACCCCCGCCTGGGCGGCCGGCCCCTGATCAAAGACCTGGGTGATGAGAACGCCCTTGGCTTCTTTCAGGTTAAGCTTCGAAGCGAGAGCCGGGTCATCTATATCCCTAATTTGAACTCCCAAGTATCCTCGTTTTACAACGCCATCCTTGATCAATTTGTCCTTGATCTTGGAGGCGAGGTTTGAGGCTATTGCCAAACCAATTCCCTGAAACCCACCAGTGCGGCTCTTTATGGCCGAGTTGACCCCTACAACCTCGCCACGCATGTTGACCAATGGTCCGCCCGAGTTGCCCGGGTTGATCGCCGCGTCCGTTTGAAGGAAGTCTTCATACATATTAAGGCGCATATTACGCCCCTTATGGCTGATGATTCCGTGCGTGACCGTGCCGGCAAGACCAAGAGGCGCGCCGACCGCGAGAACCCGGTCACCGACTTCGGCGGTATCAGAATTGCCCATCGGCAAAGCAGGCAGGTTGTCCGCGCCACTCAGTCGAATCACCGCGATATCCGTTTTGGGATCCGATTTGAAATCACGGCTGACGAACTTGCGGCCATCCTGGAAGCGAACGGTCACCTCTTCGGCTCCGTCCACAACATGGGCGTTGGTGAGAATCGTTCCCCGGGAATCAATCACGAAGCCCGATCCCACTCCCTGGGGTCCCTCATCATCAGGCAATGGAGAAGGCCCACCTTGTCCACTCCCCTCGGGAAGTTGTTCAAAAAAGCGCCTGAGCTCATCGGGAACACCTGGAGGGATTACCCGATTGCCATTCCCCCCACGGGGCACCATCCCCCGCATTCGCGGTTGGGCCTTGGATTTGGTTTCAATGCTCACCACGGAAGGAACCACTTTTTTTACCACATCACGATAGCTGATCGGATCCTGGGAATCCGTTTCACCTTTGAAAACAGGGGTCGCCTGGACCGTTCCAACCCAACCCGGCAAACCCAATCCCAACAGTCCGGTGGCCACGGCACCGGCCCCAAAAGCCAACGACATCTTCACTTTCATTGCTCGGTTCATGTTAATTAGCCTCCTTGCACAACCAACATATCGGCCACCCCGAAATCTCGCCTTTAATACACGACAAACTGGCGAGAGGAAGCGCCACCCAAAGGAGGGATCAGCCGGTTGCGCAAAGTTTATTACGGAGGATCTTTTGGGATGGTTCAAGAAGAATGATTTTTTTTGACGGCGCCCTAAACGGGAAGCCGCCAACCATCAAAACACCTGTGTCAATCGGGACGAAAGGAATCCGCAAGCGATTGCTCTGCAAGGACTTGCAACACGGCATCACTTATACCCATACGGGAATGGCATAATTCGAAATTATCCCCCACATATGCCCCAAGATAAGCGGGATCATCGGAATGGATTGAAACCCGCAACCCTGCGTCCAAAAGCTTTGGAAGTGGGTGTTCCCTCAGGGATTTGCATCCCCCAAGCTTCCAGTTGGATACCGGACAAACGGTAAGGGGAACCTGTTCCCGAACCAGGCGGCGTACCAACTCCGGGTCCTCAAGACACCTTACTCCATGGTCGATCCGCTCAGCCCCCAAAAGGTCGATGGCCTGGCGAATGTAATCGGCGGGTCCCTCTTCACCCGCATGGGCAACGACATGGAGCCCCGCCTCCTTTACCCTTTTAAATACCCTGGCAAATTTCGAGGGAGGATTTCCCTGCTGGCCGGAGTCGAGACCAAAGCCGATAAACAGGCCGGGATGAATCGCAAGGATTTCCAAAGCCTCATCCAGGGTTCGGAATGCGGACTCCTCATCCAGATGACGCAAAAAATTGGGAATCAAACGAGCAGTGATTCCCCACCGGGCTTTAGCCTCATCGCAAGCCCCTTTGAGAGCAAGAGCCACGGTCGCAAAATCAAGCCCCTTTGGGGCGTGAGCCTGGGGATCGAAAAAGATTTCGGCATGAACCACCCCCTGGGTTTGT
>CAWUOD010000609.1:0-2515 GCA_963923115.1 uncultured Singulisphaera sp. | reverse complement strand
CTCATCATGCATCCTGGGACGAAGGAGATGATATGCCCAAGGCCGCATTGGCCGCCGGTTTTCTCATGACGGGAACGATGCTTGGTTTTCCCGGAGAAGACTATACCAGCCCCGCGACCATCCAGCAAACGGGTGGATTCGGCGATCCCGCCACCCGTCGTGAACGGCTTGAGCGGCTGGACTGGGCCCTTGCCCGCACGAGGGAGCTTGGCCTTGGGGATATGATGCTTCACGCTGGTTTTCTTCCCGAGCCTGGGGATCCTTCACGCACGGCATTTCTTGACACGCTGGCCGATGCCGCAAGCCGCGCAAAAAGCAAGGGAATCACCCTCGCTTTTGAAACGGGCCAGGAGACGGCGGACCTGCTTTGTCAAACAATGAAAGATCTTTCTTGTGATAATCTTCGGATCAATTTTGATCCCGCCAACATGCTCCTTTACGACAAGGGCGACCCGATTCGGGCGGTGGAGCTTTTGGGCCCCTACATTCGTTCAGTGCATGTCAAGGACGCATTTCGTCCCAAGGTCGCCGGGGAGTGGGGGAGCGAAGTACCTCTTGGCCACGGCGAAGTGGGGATGACGGCGTTTTTGGGGGCGCTCAAAAAAGTTGGCTACCGTGGTCCTCTCTGCATCGAACGCGAAGTCGGCGATCAGTCGGCCCGTTTTGCCGATATCAGTCATGGAGTCGAAGTTGTCCGAAAGGCTTTGGCGGGGTTGTCCTGAAATTGATCAGTTCATCCGCCAATCCGATTATTCAGGTAAACAATCTTTGTCGCACTTACAAAGTCCAGGAAAAAACACCTGGATTTTGGGCGGGCATTCGCTCCCTTTGGCACAGAAAGTACCGAACCGTCGAAGCCGTGAAACCGATCAACTTCTCGATTCAATCGGGGGAGGTGGTAGGATTTCTTGGCCCCAATGGTGCCGGAAAGACAACTACTCTCAAAATGTTGTCCGGCCTCATCTATCCCTCCTCCGGTGAAGCCACCGTTATGGGATATGTCCCTTGGCGAAGGGATGATTCCTTTCGGAGATCTTTCTCCCTGGTGATGGGACAAAAAAACCAGCTATGGTGGGACCTCCCCGCTGCCGACAGTTTCGACTTGCACCGCGAGGTCTATTCGCTTGAAAAGGATCGGTTCAGGAAAACCCTTGGGGAATTGACAGAACTTTTCGGCGTGGAAAAGTTGGCGAAACAACCTGTTCGGGAGCTTTCCCTCGGAGAGCGGATGAAAATGGAGCTGATCGCCGCCCTTTTGCATGAGCCGAAAGTTTTGCTTCTGGATGAGCCAACCATCGGTCTGGATGTCGTGGCCCAAATCGCGATCCAAAAATGTCTGCGCGAATATAACCAGAGTCGTGGCGCCACGATCATGCTCACCAGTCACTACATGAAGGATGTGGAGGCACTTTGCGAGCGTGTTCTGGTTATCGCGCGTGGCACACTGATTCATGACGGATCGCTTTCCAGTCTTGTGGACCGATTTGGCCAGGAAAAACAATTGAGGCTGCATTTTGAGGGGACAGCGCCGCCGTACTGGGTCACCCAACTTGGCAAGGCGGAAATTCAGGGGCCCATCGTGCAAATGCGACTTGACCGCTCGGAAGTGGCGTCGGTGGTTGGCCGCGTCCTGGCCCAGGGCGGTTTGATCGACCTTGGGGTTCAGGATCCACCCCTGGAAGAGGTAATTGCCAAACTTTATGCCGAGGATTCGGCGGATGCCAAATTGGCCGAGGAAAAAGGGAAAGAGGCGACCCCATGACAGGGATGCCCTTGGACCTTTCGATTTCGGGAAAGCCCCCGGGATTTTTTCGATCCATCCGGAAATACCTGAACATACTAAAGGTTTCCCTGGTTGAGAGGCTGGCGTATCGAGGCGACTTTCTCCTTGGAACGGTGCTTCGATTCCTTCCCATGATAAGCGCGATTCTCCTTTGGAAATCGGTTTACCAGGGAGCCGAAACGGATGTTTTGTCCGGTTACACCTATTCCCAGGTGATTGCTTATCTTCTTTTGGTTCATGTCAGCCGGATGTTTTCGAGCATGCCCGGTCTGGCGGCGGGTGTGGCCCGCGACATCCGTGACGGGAATCTGAAAAGATACCTTATCCAGCCCCTGGATCTGATGGCGTATCTTCTTGCCTACCGGGCCGCCCACAAGATGGCTTATATCGCTACATCGGCTCTCCCATATGGGGGGTTATTTCTCGTCTGCGCAGGCTACTTTGAAACCCTCCCCTCGTTGGCATCCGTGGGTTTCTGGATCCTTTCGCTACTTTTGGGATTTTTGCTTGGTTTTTTCTTTGAATTAACGCTGGGGATGCTCGGTTTCTGGATGCTTGAGGTGACTTCGTTTTTGTATCTGGTCAACACGCTTAACTTTTTTGTGTCCGGCCATTTTTTTCCGATTGATTTGATGGAACCGGCTGGATTGGCGGTGTTTTTGAAGATGTTGCCTTTTCAGTATCTTGCCTATCTGTCTCTTATACACATCTGACGCTGCCGACGATACTCTT
>CAWUOD010000608.1:0-2520 GCA_963923115.1 uncultured Singulisphaera sp. | reverse complement strand
CCCTCCTTTCGGACCAGAATTTCCCATTGGGCAAGAATCTCTTCCCTTGACCCATGCCAGTACCCAACTCCTGATCTGGTCAACGCAACAGTAAGATCCCTGGTGACCCTATTTTTAATTGAGCCAACACTTTCCCCGATTACTTCACGCGAATTAAGATCCCACACCAAAACCCGATGCCCCTTTGCCACACATCTCTTGATCGCTTCCAAAAGTGGACCAAGGCCAAATGGAATCCTTGAGGCGCAAAGAATGACAATAAATGCCTGGCGATCCCGGGCAAAAGCCAACCGCCCTAATAGGGATTTTGCCAAGCGCCTTCCCTGGTCAATTTGCATGGCGGGTTCAACGACACACTGCTGAAATCCGGGCAAAACGGAGTGAATACCCAATTGGGTCAAGGCCTCCACAGTGGTATTGGCAAAAAAAACATCATCCTGGATCATCCTCTCCAACGCACCCGGGGCCAAAGGAATAAGCCCTGCCAGGCTGGCGGCAACTCTTTTTCGCGCAAGTCCAATACGCCTTTTTCGATCGGTTAATGAAAATACAAATGGCATCATTAACCAACCAATTGGTCCCGCCAACCAAAACCAAAATCTAAATCCATCCAGGCGTTCTGAAAACGCTGGGCTTTTTCCTGAAGAATTAAATGGATTTGCAGGAAATCCCTCGATCCAGGAGTACCAAAATGGCAAATTGTTCTTCGCAGGGTCCATTAGTTCAGGATAAATTCGGCACAAAATCTCATCCGCCCAAAGGGCTATCAGGGCAGCCTGCCCTGGATCCACACAAACCGGCCCATTAGCCATTTCCGCAAAAGCCAATTCCATTCGCAGCATATGTGCCGGCCCCAAACCAGGGGATTCCAACAAAAGGTCTTTCTCCGAAACCAATGTCAATCCTGTCGGATTTCCATGGTCAAGGACTTGTCGAAAAATGTGGCCAGAAAGCACAGCCATTTCATCAAAAGCTACTGTTTTCGAGTCAGAATTTTCTGCCCTGTTGTAATTTCCCGAATCGACAAGAATTTGAATAACAGCTGGAACCTCCCACTCGGTCTCCCTAACCAGGATCCGTTCACGCCTTAATGAGGCTTTCCAGGAAACCCGTCGTGTGGAATCCCCAGACTGAAAATCACGAAGCCCAAGGAATTCCATACTTTGCCCAGGTTTTTCATGAAAAAACAAACCACTACGGGCCAGGACATTTGTCTCCTTGCGGGCCGATTTGTGGCGTAACCTGGGCGCAAGCACCGCCGCCAATACCGGCCTTTCAAGGCGAGCGGACAGAAACCCCCTGTGAATAAACCAACCGGCAGGATCATGTAATCCAAAACAAAGTCCAAAAATCCCTGCCCGCCCAATATGCGATGGAATTGGACAATAATTCCCTATCCATCGACCATTCGGTTCAGGATTCCAGGCAATCGGCTTTGAACCGGATTTCAAGAAGCGGCCAATTGGTGCTGGATCAAGTCTCAAAAGGGATGAAACCGGATGATTCAGACCGTCAATGCACAATATAATTTTACTGGGGCGGCCCACTCGAAGTGGTCCTGTTTCAGACCAGTGTGCCCTAACTTTAATTGATTTTCTTAATTCCCAAAGAGCTCCACTCATCAAAAGCCAAGTTGCAAAAACAATACCGAGAACAACAAGCCCCAAAATAGCAAGAAAAGGCGAACCAATGGCCACACCAAATGCAAGCGAAATCAGCCCACATGCTGAAGTCCACCAACCCCGGGCGGTTAAGGCCATAATGCGTATCCTACTGGGCAATTACCGGCACGGATCCCAATGCATCCATTACTATTGCCTCACCTGTCCAACCATCAAGTTCTGATTCCGGACGGGGAATTACCCGATGAGAAAGAACATGAATGGCAATGGCCTGAATATCTTCATGCGTGACATGGTTTCGACCCTTGCAAAGAGCCCTGGATCTGGCAAGTCTTAGGACCGCAAGGGCAGCCCTTGGACTTGCCCCCAAAAGCGAGGAGGGATGCTCACGGGTGGCCCTAGCCAAATCCACCACATACTCCAGCACAACATTTTGGGTAACTACACCGTCAACAAGTGCTTGCCATGAAAGGATTTTTTTTGTGTCCGCCACCGGAGAGGGCAATACCTGTTCCCCTTTAACCAAAGCAAGCATCTCAATTTCTTTGGCGCGATTTGGATAATCCATTCGAATCCGCACCAAAAACCGATCGAGTTGAGCCTCGGGAAGACGATAAACCCCTTCCTGTTCAATGGGATTTTGTGTTGCCATAACCAGAAATGGTTGGGGTAGCGGAAGACTTTGCCCTTCAATCGAGACTTGCCTTTCCTGCATTGCTTCCAAAAGTGCGGATTGAGTTTTGGCCGAGGCGCGATTGATTTCATCGGCAAGTAGAATGTTTGTGAACACAGGCCCTTTACGAAGTTGCCATTCCCCGGTTTTACGATCGGGAATCGTGGCACCCGTCACATCCTGTGGCATTAAGTCGGGTGTAAATTGCACTCTTTGGGAGTCAGC
>CAWUOD010000607.1:0-2534 GCA_963923115.1 uncultured Singulisphaera sp. | reverse complement strand
CCTTCCCGGTTCCTGGTGGTTCGTTTTTCAGGCCCGGGAAATAGGATTTGGCTGCGGGCAGTGGACTCAAGCGGTTTTTCGGCTTTTTTCACTTCTTCTACGCAAGAGTTCATCTGCCAAGGTACCCAGAAGCAAAGCCAATCCAATTGCAGAAAATTCCATGTCACTGGGAATGCCAGCAAAGATAACTAGCGTTTTGAGTAAAGGTAGAATTGCTGTTCCCAGGATGATCCCCAAAATTGTTCCCTCTCCCCCGCGCAGACTGGTGCCGCCTAGTACAGCCCCTGTTATTGCGTAAAGTTCAAACCAGTTTCCTGCATTACTTGGGGATGCACTGTTGATTTTCATCAAAAACAGGATTCCCCCTAAACCTGAAAGCAAAGAGCAGAGCAAATAGGCCAGGATTTTGAATCGGTTCGTGTTAACACCTGCATAACGAGCGGCCTGTTCGTTATACCCCAAAGCAAAAAGGTACCTGCCGTAAATGCTTGCGTGGAGAAAAATTGCTGCCAAAATTGCTAAAAATCCAAAAATCCACATTGGTGTTGGGATTCCAAGGATATCCCCTTTTTGAAACCAGAAGAAATCGGTTAGATCCGTTCTTCCTCCAACTCCAACATCTCTGGAGGAATCCCGCAACAGTCTTCCTGTTCCCCTTAAAGCTGGATCCAACAGTTTTTTGAAATCTATCAAGCTCAAAAATTGGGCCATTCCCCTGTAAATAAAAAGACCACAAAGCGTAACCACAAAGGGTTGCAGGTTTAAACGGGTGATAAGCAGTCCATGAAAAAGGCCAATCAAACCGGAACCAGTTAGAACCAGAATTGAGGCGATCCATGGGTTCGCACCATTTTCCATGAGGATTCCAAAGGACACGGCGCTTAGACAAACTACCGATCCAATGGAAAGATCAATTCCTCCAGTGATAATAACGAAAGCGGCGCCAAGAGTTAAAATTCCCCATTCGCCAATTCGTCGCGCAAGGTTTTGGTGGTTTTCGATACTTCTGGCGTTTTCTTCAATTCCAATCATTGTTCCATAGAGAACGATAACCAGAAGAAATACACCAAGAATGCGCCCAACCGTAGGGTTGGAAAAGAAAATCCTGAACATGTTTTTTTCGCTTTTGCTCATGATTTGGTACCGGTAGCAAGCCGCATGATAGATTCTTCGGAAAGTTGTTCGCGGGGGAGTTCCCCGGTTTTTTGGTTCTCGTGCATGACCACGACCCGGTCGCTTAAATTAATGATCTCTTCAAGGTCGCTTGAAATCATCAGGATTCCAACCCCTTTTTCAGTAAGTTCGTGCATTAGATCGTAAATTTCTTTTTTTGCTCCGACATCTACCCCGCGTGTGGGTTCATCCAGAATTAGCAGATTGGGTTGACGGTGAAGCCATTTGTAAAGAACGACTTTTTGCTGGTTTCCGCCAGAAAGCTGGCCCGCTTGTTTTGCTATGCCAGTAGTCCTGATTCGCAACGAGGAAACACCCTGCATGGCCGTTGAGCGGATCATTCGAAAATTCAGAATTTTGGCAATTTGTAGAGTATCCAGATTTGGGAGTGCAATATTTCCACCAATGGATTCTGCCAGAATAAGACCATGGTTGCGCCTGTCCTCAGGAACAAGGGCAATTCCTTGTGCAATTGCATCCAAGGGGCATCGAATGTTCCCCGGTTTTCCCCCCAAATAAATTTGCCCGGATACTTTTGGCCGAATCCCAAAGAGGGTCTCGGCAAATTCGGTGCGCCCGGCGCCAACCAGCCCTGCCATTCCAACAATTTCCCCTGGGCGCACTTCAAGCGAAACACCATCGCCTTGGGAAAGGGAATGGCGAAGTTTATCCACTTTGAGAATTGGTGCGAGTTGTGCAGAATCCTTGAAGTTGGAAGGGCGCCTTTCCAGCTTTACATCGCGACCCACCATCAATTTGACCATGGCTGGGTATTGAATTTCCGCTTTGGATAGTTCGCCTGCGTTTTTGCCATCTCTCAGGCCGATAACACGGTCCGCAATTTCTTCAACTTCCCTAAGTCTGTGGCTAATGTAGACAACGCAAACGCCCTGTTGGCGCAGTTCACGAATCACCTGAAGAAGACAGTCTGTTTCCTTCTGTGCAAGACTGGAGGTTGGTTCGTCCATGATGAGAACATGGGCGTCCATGGAAAGGGACCGGGCGATCTCGACAAGTTGCTTTTGTCCAGGGGTGAGGTTTCCCAGTCTTTCCGTTGGAGAGACACGGAGCCCAACCCGGGACAATAGTTCCCTGGATTTCGCCTCCATTTTCTTGATATTTGCCAATCCAAGTGGGCCGCCCCAGGTTATTTCCCGTCCAAGAAAGAGGTTTGCCTCGACAGACAAGTTATCCGCAAGATTTAGTTCCTGGTGGATTAAACTAATTCCCAAACTCATCGCAATGGAAGGCGATGAAAGTCGGACTTCTTTACCGTGTACCCTGATGTCTCCCTCATCCGGGGACACAATCCCACCAAGGATTTTCATCAGGGTGGATTTGCCGGCCCCGTTTTCGCCTAT
>CAWUOD010000606.1:0-2552 GCA_963923115.1 uncultured Singulisphaera sp. | reverse complement strand
CTCCTGAAATGATGAGAGTAGGGGGTAATTGTTTGGTAATGTGATATATGGGAGATATTTCTTTTCCCAATGATTTTCGGCCAGTTTCGGTGAGTGCCCGCGGACCAAAAGCCACCTTAAGCGGTTCCATGGGCCCCAAGCCCACCCCATCCTTTCCCGGGCCGCCGTAATTGAGAAAATCGGTGGGTGGAAAAAAGCAAGCGGCTGCCTGGACCGCGCTGCTGGCGCGATCAACCGGATCGGGGGCGTCCGGATTTCCCGGTCCCCCCTGGGTCGCAAGCATAAGCGTCAGTTGACCACCCGAACTCGAACCAAGAACTCCAAGTCGGTTTGGATGGATACCGAATCGGTCGGCGTTGGTCCGGACATAGCGAGTCGCCCGTTGAACATCCCCCATGATTTCGGAGATGGTGAATGCGGGTTGGGAGCTTGTCACCACGGCAAAAACCGTGTAGCCCTTGTCCAGATAGGGTTGGTAATTTTTCGGATCGATCGTCACCATCAAAGGTGTGGATTTGCTAGAAAGCCAACCGCCATTTACCAAAAATAGGATCCCCGCCTTGTTGGGTTTGGCGGGTTGAAAAACATCCATGGTCAGTGCCATTCCGAATTTGCGCCCGTATATGACATCTTCGGTCCTTCGCACCGGTCCCCATTTGGCATCCGCGGCCATCCCCGAAGGTGTATTGGACCACGGAAAGAAAAACAGGATAAGCAGCAGGCAATTGCGGAGATATGTCATGGACCACTAACCAGGGATGGGAAAAAATGGAGTTCCAGATTTTGAATAGAGTTTTTTGGGTTTGGTGAAAACCTTGTTTCGGTTGCAAAAACCAAAATACCGATTCGGATAGGGCGGTTGTTTGAAAACCGTTGTGCCTCGAATTTCCTTTTGGGATTGGGCTCCAAAGATTAGAATGAGGTTGAGAGCCTTTTTCTTTGGTTCATGTTTCGGGTTCGCTTCATGCCGCTAATAGTTTCCCTTTTGGCGATATTTCCCTGCCTGGGGGCCAGTGGGGAATTTCCCGTGGATCAGGGAATAGGGAATCCCCCGCCTCCGAATATTCTCTTTGCCATTGCGGATGATTGGGGACTGCATGCGGGAGCGTATGGGACCCGGTGGGTGAAGACTCCTCATTTTGACCGTGTTGCCAGGGATGGGATCCTTTTCCCAAACGCCTACACGCCCAATGCCAAATGTGCTCCATCTCGGGCCTGTATTCTCACAGGGCGAAATTCGTGGCAATTGAAGGAGGCGGCAAATCATATCTGTTATTTTCCTTCCGAGTTCAAAGGTTGGCCTGAAGCCCTGAAAGAGAATGGCTGGTTTGTTGGGCACACCACGAAGGGTTGGGGGCCCGGGTTTGCCCTGGATGCCCGGGGAAAGAATCGGCAAATGACAGGGGTTGCCTTCAACGCGAGAACAGCGGCACCTGCGACAAAAGGGATTGGTAATTCAGACTATGCGGGGAATTTTGAGGACTTTCTCAATGCGGCTACGCCAGGGGCTCCCTGGGCATTCTGGTATGGAGCCATTGAGCCGCACAGGGGTTACGAGTTTGGTTCCGGAGTGGCGAAGGGGGGAAAGAAGCTGGCCGATATTGACCGGGTGCCACGCTTTTGGCCCGATAATGAAACCGTTCGCCATGACATGCTGGATTATGCTTTTGAGGTGGAGCATTTTGATTCACACCTTGGGAGGATGCTTGCCTCTTTGGAAAAGCGGGGCCTTCTGGAAAACACTTTGGTTGTTGTGACATCGGACCATGGAATGCCGTTTCCCCGAGGCAAAGGGGGGGCCTACGAATATTCCAACCATGTTCCCTTGGCGATGATGTGGCCCAAGGGGATCGTGGCGAAAGGGCGCGTGGCGACGGATTTTGTGAGCTTTATCGACCTTGCGCCAACCTTCCTGGAATACTCCGGGATTCCATGGGGGCGATCGGGATTGGCAGAACCGGCCGGAAAAACTCTCGGTGATATTTTTCGGTCATCAAAATCGGGGCGCATCAACCCGGCCCGGGATCATGTCCTGATTGGAATGGAGCGTCATGACATTGGTCGACCCAACGATGTCGGTTATCCGATTCGGGGAATCGTCAACGACCAATATCTTTATTTAAAAAATTATCAGCCGTCCCGATGGCCTGCCTGCAATCCCGAGACGGGGTATCTCAATGTTGATGGTGGGGCGACCAAAACCTGGATCCTTGCCGAACACAGGAAAAATCCATCGGATCCTTTTTGGGCGCTCTGTTTTGGCAAGCGGCCCTCCGAAGAGCTGTATGATCGTAAAAACGATCCAGATTGTGTGATCAATCTTGCCAGGTTGGATTCTCTTAAAGAACGACGGGAAAATTTATCCGGGAAAATGGTATCCGAACTGAAGGCCCAAGGCGATCCGCGCATGTTCGGAAAAGGGGATATCTTTGACCAATATCCCCATGCGAACAAGACCCATGTCAACTTCTACGAGCGCTACATGAAAGGGGAAAAAATGCGGACCGATTGGGTCGATCCTGAAGATTTTGAAAAAGAAGTCATCGATTAGA
>CAWUOD010000605.1:0-2554 GCA_963923115.1 uncultured Singulisphaera sp. | reverse complement strand
CACAAGGAGTATCGTCGGCAGCGTCAGATGTGTATAAGAGACAGGTTGGCAACCGTTCCCGTTTTGGGAATCGAGGGATCGGTGTCGGACTTGGGTGGGAAATGATAACGAACCACACATTCATCCCAACCGGCGTTGTTCCAGCGCTCGTTGTCACCACCATCCGCGCCCTGGCGGCTGGGGGGAACGCACTTTTCGGCGCACATGATGCTGTTGGAGGTACCATCAATCACATCGGCATTGCGACGACGGGCACCCTGGGCCGACCAGCAGATATAGCCCTTGCGGCCAGCCATATCGCCAAAGTTTTCGGGAGTGCGCTCGTTGCGACGGGGGCTCATGCCCAAAGGAGCCGCGGGAATATCGCCCCAGTTTTCGTGGACCTCGCCCTGATAGAAACCGGCGCTGCCAGCATAGTCACAGCGACCCAAAAGGGCGGTGCCGTAACCGGTGGGAGCGCGACGGGAAGGACAGTAGTAGGTCTTGATCAAACAGCGGGCAACATCATCTTCGCCGTTGTAGTTCGTGGGTCGTCCCGAGTGGATCGGAGGAAGGGTGAAATTGGCAAGCTTGTACACATTATCCTGTTCGATGAACGGAAGGATGTGGAACCAGTGGCTCCAGCCATTGGGACTGGCGGAGTTGCAACAGGTGGTTCCGCTTTCATAGGCACCCAGGGGTTCGTTATAAACCATGCCGGGAAGACTCGGGTCACCGTCATAGGGGCCCTTGGGGAAATGGTTGTTCACGCCCTCATAGCTCATGAAGGCCAACCCGATCTGCTTCAGGTTGTTGGAGCACTGCATCCGGTTGGCGGCTTCGCGAACCTTTTGCACGGCGGGAAGCAGCAAACCAATCAAAACCGCGATAATGGCGATAACCACGAGCAACTCGATCAGCGTAAAACCCTTGCGGGATCCGCCAAACGCTCGATTCAGGGATGACATTGAAACCTCCTGGAAAATGAACCAGGGAATCTTCCGGGCAACGGTCGAAACCCTGCGACAGGGGTAGGTTAACACCACAAAACAATAAAGGGAACCACCTCAAAAATACTTCATGAATCCTTTTCAATTTTTTCATATTTCGATTGTGAGGATTGTGTGTGAAAATGGTTAATTCCAACTTCACAATATCTTCTTTTTTGTCATTTTACTTTAAACCAAGTATTTTTCAGATCTACGATTTAACCAATACACTTTGTAATAAAATTTGTCCGACAAAACCCCGACGCGGTTAAGATCCCCGCCCAACGACCGATTTTGAAAAAAAACGCCCGCCAATCTTCATCAAATCACCACAAAGGGTTTTCCAAAAGCTTCATAAAAAACTCTGTGAAGAACCCTGCCGCAATCGCATTTTTGAGGAGACATTCCATGCGCAGTATCCGTTGGATCCGCCGAATCCTGGGTTTTGCCGCCGTTGCAGCTGCCCCTGGATTGTCTCAGGCACAGGTAACCCTGATCGGTATTGGCTCCTTGCCAGGCAATTCTTCCGACCTTTCCGGTCTCAAGGAAAAATTCCCCGATGGCACCCCCGCCAACCGTTTGGGAGGGTTGGGATCGGCCATTGCTTTTTCCGGAAAGGGCAATCTCTATGTGCTGGCATCGGACCGCGGCCCAAAAGACGGCGCTATCGACTACCCCTGTCGAATCCACACGATGGAAATCACGGTTTCCCCGGATTCCAAAAACCCGGTGCGGCTCAAACTTGCCTCCACCACCCTGTTGACCAATGAGGCGGGCCAGCCTTTCAGTGGGGCGCTCGCGACAATAGACAAAAAAGCC
Organism: uncultured Singulisphaera sp.; assembly: GCA_963923115.1. GTDB lineage: Bacteria > Planctomycetota > Planctomycetia > Gemmatales > Gemmataceae > SYLG01. The sequence continues at coordinate 767 of CAWUOD010000605.1, read as the reverse complement.
CCGGAAAAATCGAGGCGCCTTGATCCGGAGGGTGTTCGCGTTGGACCCAAAGGCGAGATTCTGATTTCGGATGAATATGGTCCGTTTCTATATGAATTTGACGCCAATGGGAAGCGTACCCGAAACTACCCCGTGCCAGCAAAATTCCTGCCCACAAAAATCAGCGCCAAACCAGAAGAGGAACTACCCCCCAAAAACTTCGTGGGAAGACAACCCAACCGTGGCATGGAAGGATTGGCTATTTCTCCCGACGGAAGCAAGCTCATCGGGATCATGCAAAGCCCGCTGATCCAGGACGGTGGAGTGGATAGCCTCAAACAGCGAGTCGGAAGAAACTGCCGGATTTTGGAACTCAACCGCGAGACGGGAAAAACCAGGGAGTTTGTTTACCAACTCGAAAATCCTGGCGTGGGAGTCAGTGAAATCCTGGCCCTGAACGATTACGAATACCTGGTTTTGGAAAGGGATGGCAAAGCCAACAAGGAGGCTACCTTCAAAAAGGTTTTCAAAATAGACACACGCATGGCAACCGAGGTCAGTCTTTTGGACAAGCTTCCTCCCTTGAATCTTCCCTCCGGGATCATGCCTGTCGCGAAAACCCTGTTTATTGATCTTTTGGATCGCTCCTTCAAGCTTTCAGGAACAGATTTGCCCGAAAAATTTGAAGGGATGACTTTTGGACCGGATTTGCCCGATGGTCGCCGTCTGTTGCTGATCACGGCAGATAACGACTTCGTCGCGTCGGCCCCCTTCAGGGTTTATGCCTT
>CAWUOD010000604.1:0-2562 GCA_963923115.1 uncultured Singulisphaera sp. | reverse complement strand
CGACCGTTTTGGGGCGAAGCTCGATACCCTTCGAATCGATCACGCGGATCTGCGTGGCAAGACGGAAGCTGGCGCCGGTCTTGTCGGCAAACTCCACCTCGACATAGTACGCGGTGTTTTTCCCCTCGCACGGTTCCACCTTGCGGCGAAATTCACGGGGGCCGCCCTTGAGTTCGGTCATCTCCCAGCGGCTCTTGCGGAAATCGCGCGTATCCGAACAGGCCTGCCACACCCGGGCCACTTTGACATCTTCGGATGCGACCACATCAACGATGCCCGCGCCTTCGGCGAAGCTCTGTTTCCAGGTGAGCGTGGGGAGTGAACTTCCCGCGGCGATGCGTCGGGTGAAAGCGGCGACCGCATCCAGGGCGATGGTCGGCTCGGTCTGTTTTCCTTCGCGCGTGAGCGGGCTCAGGTTGTGACCTGCATTGGCGACAATTTCGACCCATTTGGGACCGGGAATCTCGTCCCAATAGAGATTGAGCGCATCGACCGTCCAGTAGGGGTCGTTGGCCCCGTTGATGATGAGCTTGGGTTGTTTGTAACGATCGCGGTAGGAATAGGGGTCGACCATCTTCCATAGCCTCAGCGCCAGTTCCCCCTCGGGCATGGGGAGGAGCTTGCGTTCGGTATAGTCGTGGATCATCTGGCTGAAAGCGCCAAGGGTGACCAACTGGTGGTCCATCTGGGGCTTCATGTTGAGCACATCGATCACCATCGGGGCAAATCCCTTGACCCGTGGTTCGACCGCCGCGGTGAGCCAAGTGGTCCAGCCGCGCTTTGACGCACCCGTCAGCACGAACGAATCGATCCTTGTTCCCCACTCTTTTTCGGTGTAGGCCCCCACGGCATCAAAAGACCGGACGACGCTTTTGACCATGGGGAAAAGGAGAGGCCACGAACCGTCCTTGCCGCCTCCTTCGAGGAAGCGGACCATCGTCTCGGCGATCAGGGCATCTTCCTTTTTGCCGCCGTAAAGAGGCTGGTTGGGGATGCCGTAGAGGACGGCGATCGGGGCGCCCACTTTTTTGGCGAGGGTGAAGCCGATGTAGTTGTTGCCGGTCGAGGGGCCGCCGCCTGTGTTCATCAGGAGCATCGTCGATGGCTTGACGGAGCCCGAGGACCCATCATAAATGACGAGCTTGTGGGTCCAGTTCATCCCCTGCCAGGTTTGCGAAACCAGGTCGATCTCGTGCATGGTTCCCAAAAGGGGAACATCGGTTTTTTTGGCCAGCTTCCAGGAATAGGAGGCGTCCTTGAGCTTCACATAGTCATCGAGCCCGGCCACCTCGGCGGCCCGGGATGTGGCCAGGTCCGGGGATACCAACGACGCCACGGCCCAGACCACCACGCCCATCGACCAGCGAACCGAATTCATGAATGCACTCCAAAACCGTGATCCCGTCCCAATGGGAAGAATGCCGGGGATGGCTTTCATCTTAAGTCCCCCATCGGGTTAAGCCAGCAAATCGGCCGGGCCAATCATTGTGCCACCATTCCAAACAGCCCGGAAAGGCCCAGGGCAAATTTTCCCCGTCTGGCCAACCAACTTTCCCTTGAGGTCCTGTTTCCTTAGGCTCATCAGTATTCCCCATCATTTCCTGTTTCACCCGGCGTTTGCCAATCAGGACCTTTCCGATGACCGCCATCCTCCTTTTTCTGGCGTTTTGCCAAACCCCCAATTCAACAAACTCCCGCCCCGACATTCTGGTCGCGGATTTTGAAGGGGCCGACTATGGCCCCTGGACCGTTTCCGGGAACGCCTTTGGCAAGGGACCGGCCCGCGGAACACTCCCCGGACAGATGCAAGTCGAAGGGTTTCAGGGGAAGGGGTTGGTCAACACCTTTTTGGGCGGCGATGACGCGACCGGCAAGCTGGTCTCCCCGCCGCTCAAGGTGGAGCGTCCCCATCTCAATTTCCTGATCGGTGGCGGCAAGAATCCCGAAAAGTTGGCCCTAAGGGTGTTGTTGGACGGCAAGGTGATCGCTTCGGCGACGGGTTCCAACAATCAACCCGGCGGAAGCGAAAGGCTCTCATGGAACAGTCTCGATCTTTCGAATCATTCGGGCAAAGAGGTCAAAATCGAAATCATCGATGAGGCCAAAGGCGGTTGGGGACACATCAACATCGACCAGATCACCCTCTCCGACAAACCGAGGGGAGAAGTGACCGCCCAAAGGGTTCTCGCCGCGGGACGGTTCCTGCATCTGCCCGTCAAAACAGGCGCACCGGTTCGCCGTCTCAGGGTATTGGACCAGGCGACGGGAAAAATCCTGGCCGATATGGATATCGAACTTTGTCCCGAAGCGGAAAGGCCTTCCTTTTGGACATTTGCCGATCTGGGCAAGCGCCAAAGTCAGGGGGAGGTGAGGTTGGAAGCCCGGCTGGATCGCGAGGACAAGGCGCTCGAAAAGATCCTTGGCACCGAAACCGGGCCGGGGCGCAAGGACTGGTTCGCCGAATCGGTGCGCCCCCTGGTCCACTTCACCGCTCCAAGAGGATGGCTCAACGATCCGAACGGGCTGGTGTTTGATGGGGTCAATTCTGTCTCTTATACACAT
>CAWUOD010000603.1:0-2566 GCA_963923115.1 uncultured Singulisphaera sp. | reverse complement strand
GGATCGCGCTCTTTGGTCCATTTGGTGATGCGCGGAGTGTCAAATTGCCCCCAGCCCTCGTTGAACACAACCCACATCACAATGCATGGGTGGTGTTCCAGCGCGTTGATCATCCGCTCCAACTCGGTTTCATAAATCTTCGCCGATTCTGGAGTCCGAACAATATCGGGCTTTCCGGGGGGATTCATGGCATCCCCCGAGGGCATGTCCTGCCAAACCAGCACGCCCAAACGATCACACCAGGTGTACCAACGCTCCGGCTCCACCTTGACATGCTTGCGGATCATGTTGAACCCGAGCTTTTTGGTGATCTCGATATCGTACTTGAGAGCATCTTCGGTCGGAGCAGTCAGTATGCCATCGGGCCAATACCCCTGATCGAGCGGCCCCATATGAAACACCGGTTTTCCATTTAGCAAAAGCCGCTGATGCCCCTTTGCATCAGGCCCCACGCCGACTGTTCTCATGGCGAAATACGACTGGACTGTCTCAACCGATTTTCCCTCATGGAAAAGCTCCACCTCCAACTGATAAAGACTTGGAGTCTCAGGGGTCCAATTGAGCACGGTTGCCGGAGCAAGCGTCAAAGGCGCGCCGTTGGCTGGCCCCTCCGCCTGGGCCACCACTTTTTCCCCCAATCGGGCGGTAAGCTTCACGGTCGGATTTCCCCCACCCGAAACCGCGACCTTGACGCTTTGGGACTTCAGATCCCCGGCTGTCCAGGATTTCACCGATTCGATTGCAAGCGCCCCCAGGGGCTCCATCCAGACGGTTTGCCAAATTCCCGTCGTCGCTGTGTAGAAGATCCCCTCGGGATTATTGACCTGCTTGCCACGGGGCTGGGGACCTTTGTCGGTGGGGTCAAAAACTCCCACAACAATCTCATGCTCGCCGGGCCTGGCCGTTTCTCCGACAAGATCGACCCAAAACGGATCATATCCACCCTTGTGGGTGGTCAGTTTTTTGCCATCCACCCAAACGGTCGCCTCCCAATCCACAGCGCCAAAATGAAGCCGAACGCGGGAGCCCTCCCACTCGGCGGGAATGGTCGCCTTGCGCCGATAATACGCCCGGTCATGATGCTCGCCGATCCCCGAAAGGGCGGCTTCCATCGCAAAAGGGACCAGAATGGACCGATTCAGATCTTTCCCCAATGGAGGAGCTTCCCCCTGCTTTGCGGGGGCGAATTGCCAAAGACCATTTAGGTTCGCCCAACGGTCCCGAACAAGGGTTGGCCTGGGATATTCCGGAAGGGGCCTTGCGGGATCGACCTTCGCCGTCCATGGAGTTTCCAGACGGGTCTTCGCCGGTTTCCACTGGGTGGCATCCACCTGGGCAAATACCCCAACAAGGAGAGCAATTGTGATATTCATGGAGGAGAGGCCCTTTGCGTCACTTTAGGATTCGATCAGTTGGGCGGGGAATGTATCCGCCAGGAAATGACTCATCAGGCGATGGCCCCGGCCGATTTTCACAGGCCCCCCGGCGGCGACCGCCTCGGTGTACCCCGATTGGCCATGGCCCGCCACGCCCGTGCCGCTGACGACAAATGGCACCGCCCCGTGGGCATGCGCCCGGGTTTTCAGAGTCGTTCGATGGTCGGGCGTGATCAACACACGCCACTGGGGGTAAGCCTTCAATGCCTCCCGTATGGGGCCGACAATATCCGTGTCAATGCGTTCAAGGGCCTCGACCTTTGCGGCGGGTTTACCCTCGTGCGAGGCCTCATCGGGCGCCTCGACATGCACGCAAACGAGGTCGAATTCCCTGAGCGCCTCGATGGCGTAACGCCCCTTGGCGGCATAGTCCGTATCGAGATAGCCCGTTGTCCCGGGAACATCGATCCGCTTGAACCCGATCAGGCAGCCCACGCCCCGGACAAGATCCACGGCGCTGATCATCGCGCCCTTTTTTCCATATTTTTTGGAGAAAACTTCCAGGCTCGGGGCCTTCCCCTGACCCCAAAGCCAGCATTGTGTCGCATCACGCTTTCCCGCGGCGCGCCGGGCCACATTGACGGGGTGGTTGGCGAAAATGGCTTTGGATTTCTCCATAAGCAACCGCAAAAGTCCCGATCCCGGCCCCTTTGGCAAATGGTCAACCGCCGGCCTGTCCGGTACATCGTGGGGCGGTTGGGTTTTCGTCTCCTTCCCAAAAGGAGCCGCACCCGGACTGCCCCGAAACACCAGCAGATTCCTGTAGCTGACACCGGGATGAAACTCAAGCGTCCCCGCCGGATAATCCTCTCCCGCCGCGATCGGTCCACCCAGGGCATTTTGCAAAGCCCCGACAAGGGGAGCACCATCCTCGCTGGTGATGTGACCGGCCGTGAAATCGGTCATCTTTCCACCTGAAACATGAATCAGATTGCAACGGATCGCCCAATCATCTGGTCCAAGGGGGATCCCCATGGCGGCGGCCTCAAGGGGGGCCCTTCCGGTGTAAACCTCAAGCGGGTCGTAACCCAAAAGGCTCAAGGTCGCCACATCGCTCGCCGCGGTCAGGGTGGGCGGCACATTGTCCGAAAGACCAATCACCCCCGCATGTCCCAGGGCGTCGATGTTGG
>CAWUOD010000602.1:0-2566 GCA_963923115.1 uncultured Singulisphaera sp. | reverse complement strand
TCGGACGCCCATGTCGTTGGGACCACAGCGCCAACACAATGGTCCGATTCGAAAAATGTCGCATGGAAAGTGGCCATTCCGGGCCTGGGTTGGTCGTCGCCTGTGGTGGTGGGTGGCAAAGTCTTCCTGACGACCGCCGTTCCCCAGGGGGAAGGGATGTCGCTCAGAACGATGGCCCTCGACGCGGGAACGGGCAAGGTCATTTGGGACCGGGAAGTCAAATCCGTTGCCAAGACACCTTCCATTCACATCAAAAACAGCCACGCCAGCCCCACGCCAATCATTCATGGGGACGCCGTTTTCGTACACTTTGGCGCACTGGGCATGGCAAGACTCTCCGCGACGGATGGCTCCCTGAAGTGGATGTGCAACGATCTTGATTACCCACCCATGCATGGATGTGGCGGCTCGCCTGTGCTCCACGATGGGAAATTGGTTGTGGTTTGCGATGGAAGCAAAAAGCCGTTCGTCGCCGCGGTGGATGCGGAAACCGGCAAGGTGCTTTGGAAACGCCTTCGCTCTGTGGAGGCAAAAATCAGCCATTCGTTTGTGACGCCAATCGTTGCCCAGGTGGATGGCAAAGCCCAGGTGATGGCTCCAGGCCCCGACCATTTCGCCGCCTACGATCTTGCCACCGGCGAGGAGCTTTGGAAGATCAAAGCCCCGGGCTGGTCCGTTGTTCCGCAACCCACAGTCGCCCATGGACTTGTGATCTACAACCACGATTACGACAATCCGGAGCTCATTGCAGCCAAATTGGGCGGCAAGGGAGATGTGACCGATTCCCATATCGCATGGAGGCTCAAAAAGGGTGCTCCCAGCACGCCTTCGCCTTTGTTGATCGGCGAGGAGCTCTATTTTGTTTCCGACAAGGGAATCGCTTCGTGCGTCAACGCCAAGACGGGCGAAAGGCACTGGATGGAGCGCATTGACGGGAACTATTCCGCTTCTCCCATTTTTGTAAATGGAAATATCCTGTTTCTGAATGAGACCGGCGTGGCCACCTGGGTGAAGCCGGACAAAAAATTCACGGTTTTGGGCAAAAACACCGTCCCGGGACGCACCCTGGCTACCCCGGCATTTTCCAATGACGCCATGTATTTGCGCACCGACGAAACCCTTTACAAGTTTGTGGGAAAATAGGCCCAAATTCGGTCCCGGGACCTGATGATGGTTGTGCGGAACTGACATTCCGGACGGAAATCAGGCTTCCCCGATCTGAATCGTGATTGCTTGGGGCCCTTTGGCCGATTAGGATAATAGTCCCGCCGGATCTCTCCCTCCCAGGGTCCACACCCATGTTTCGTATCCTCGATGAAGGCGCATCATCCCAAGGGATGTCCCGTCGTGTATGGATGGGAGTGGGTGGTATCGGCCTGGGTGGTCTCACCCTTTCGGGGCTGTTGGCCAATCGGGCCCGGGCCGGGACCGATCGCCCCGCCAAAGCGAAATCCGTCATCATTTTCGGTTTGATGGGGGGTCCCCCACAGCACGAAACCTGGGACCCCAAACCGAATGCTCCGCCAGAAATCCGGGGCCAGTATGGGACAATCGCCTCGCGAACCCCGGGATTTCGTGTGGGCGAGCTAATGCCCCGCACCTCCCAACTCACCGACAAATTGGCGGTTCTTCGGGCTGTTTCCACCAACGACAACGCCCACAGTTCCAGCGGCTATCAGATGTTGACGGGCTTCCCCCACATCCCGCTCAGCCAGGAAAGTTCCGCGCCCAAGGCCCCCAACAATTATCCTTCCATGGGTGCCCTGATGAGGGCCCTTCGGCCGGAAACCGGGGGCCTCCCTTCGGCAATTACCCTTCCGGAGCATATTTGGAACGATGGAAACTTCCCCTGGCCCGGCCAGGACGCGGGATTCCTGGGAACCCGGTACAACCCTTGGCTGATCCACTGCGATCCTTCTGATCCCTCCTTCCGGTTGCCTGCGCTTAGCCTTCCCGGAGAGGTGCCTCCGCTTCGCTTCAGTGACCGGCGGTCCCTTTTGGATCAGGTCAATAACCATTACGACCGCATTCGTAGGGCGGGCGGCACAGAAGCCTTTTCCCAACACGCCCAAAAAGCTTCCGAATTGCTCCATTCCGCCAACGCCCGAAGGGCTTTTGAGCTGGAAAGCGAACCGTCCCAGGTTCGTGAACGCTATGGGAGCAGTCGTTTTGCCCAGTCGTGCCTTTTGGCGCGAAGACTTGTGGAATCCGGGGTGGGACTTGTCCAGGTCAATTGGACCCGAATCAAGGACCAGCCCAATGGCGGTGGCTGGGACACCCATGCCAAGCACAATGAATCAATCAAGAACCTGCTAATGCCCATCATGGACCAGGCTTTTTCCGCCCTGATTGAGGATCTGGAAATCCGGGGACTTTTGGACGAAACGCTTGTGGTCTGGTTTGGTGAATTTGGTCGCACTCCCCGCTTCAACAAGGACGGTGGCCGCGACCACTGGGGAAGCTGTTTCTCGCTGGCCTTGGCGGGTGGGGGAATCCGGGGAGGCGTCGTTCATGGCACCTCGGACAAGAATGCGGCCCTCCCGGTGGATGGAAAAGTGGAGGCGGC